>CACZNZ010000197.1 GCA_902782625.1 uncultured Lachnospiraceae bacterium
AATAATAACATAGATGGTATTTGTTGGATACACCTCCGGATACACGCAGGATGAAGCACTTTAGACCTCCATTTCATGCGGTATTTTGAGGGTGACCATCCTTCGAGTCCCTGATGGCGCATAACCCCACTGCCTGAGGCAGTGGGGTTTTTTTCGTTACAGGGACTCGAACCCTACGGGTTCGATCTCGTCTCCCGACTCGGTCGGCGCTGCTGAACCTTTGGTTCAGCCTGGTCCACTGGACCAGCGCGCCCCTGATGGCGCATAGAAGCATCGATTTGATGAGAGATCATCGGGTCGGTGCTTTTTTTGTATGCGTACAACTTGCTTTTACCCGTTCTGAATGCTATCATGAAATTAGACACTCAGATGAATAAACGAAATACATGGTGAGCTTATGAAAACTGCATGGAAAATATTTCTGCGCGACCTCCGTCGCCTGAAGGGAAACTATATCGCAATCATGGTTCTTATAGGAGTGTGTGTGATACCCTCTCTTTATGCATGGTTCAATATCTATGCCAATATGGACCCGTACGCCAACACTGCAAATATCAAGATCGCGGTAGTCAATAAAGATGCCGGAACAGAAGATGACAAGGTCGGCAAACTGAATGCCGGTGCAGCCCTGGAATCAAAGCTTAGAAAAAATGATAAGCTGGGCTGGGTATTTACCCGGGAAAAGTCTGCAATCGAAGGGGTAAAATCGGGGAAATATTACGCGGCTATCGTAATCCCGGAAAGCTTCAGCAAGGATCTGGCCAGTGTTTTTTCCAAGGACATCCATCAGCCGGAAATATCCTATTATACCAATATGAAAAAGAATGCTATCGCTCCCAAGATTACAGACAGTGGTGCTTCTACGATTGTCAAAGGGATCAATGAGGAGTTTGTCGCCTCTTTGACAGAAACCGTGGCCAGTACCGTCCGCGAGAAAGCCGGTGAAAAGGAAAGCAATCTGGAGTCTGCGAACGCGAAAGCCAAAAAGGCCATACGAGACGCTTCTGCCAATACAGATCGCTTAAATAAGCTTATCAAAGAGTTTCGTGCCATCAAAAAAGACGGGGATCAGGTACTGAAAGATGGGCATGAAGGTCTCAGACAGGCTAAATTAATTGCCAAAAAAACGGGAGATGACGTGGAGGACGCCCAGGGCAAGATGTCCTCTGTCTGGAATGATGTCAATAATTTTTCTTCTGATCTGCGTACAGACATCAATGCGGTATCCAAGAAACTATCGAACCTTCACGGCAAAACCGGCGAAGATCTTGGCAAAATCAACAGTAAAATCCACGAGATAGACCAGGAGCTCAACCAGAAATTAGATCCGGCTGTCACCAAACTTAAATATATCCTGTTACTGAACCAGGAGATTCTGGACGGGCTGACAGAATTGAATGAGACTTATCCAAACGACGAGATAAAGACAATCCTGACGGACCTGCAGGAGGATCATCAGCGCCACCAGCATCTGCTTGATCTTCTGGAGTCCGGGGCAAATGGGGCCGGAGATCTCTATGATTTTTCGACAACAGCCTATTCTGTCATCAACGACAAGATCACAGACACTTATCCCACATTGCAGGAGACTATCACAACTTTTGATGACAGAATGATGAAGAGAGGCGAAACTGCCCTCTCGGAAGCTTCCCAGTCTGCCGGTCATCTGCTGGGACTGACGGAGAGTGTCCAGGCTGATATTGACGATCTGTCAGTGCTGTTAGATTAAATCGGCGCCACTTTAGAAAGTACAGACACCGCTCTATCCAAAACCCAGAACGCCCTGACTCACATCAATCTACAGCTGATGAGTACCCTTGATGATCTGAATACAATCGAAAACATGGAGATTGTCACTAGCCTGAAAAATGCGGCAGAAGGAATCGACGCTGAAGCATTCGGCAGCTTTTTGTCCTCTCCGGTTGAACTTAAGACAGAAGTCTTTTATCCGATCAGGAACTATGGCAGCGGCATGACTCCGTTTTATACCAATCTTGCCATATGGGTTGGCTGTGTCATTCTGGTCAATCTCTTTAAACTGGATGTTGATGAAGACGACAAGCTCAACCACTTCAGACTCAGAGACGTCTATTTCGGCAGGTGGTTCATCTTCATTGTAACTGCCCTGATTCAGGCCGTCATCGTCTGTGCCGGAGACCAGTTTCTTCCCGGCATGTTCTGCCTGCATCCTGTCTTGTTTGTTCTGGCAGGCATGTGGATTTCTTTTGTTTATATGAATCTTATCTATGCTATAACATTCACTTTTAAACATGTGGGCAAGGCTCTTTGTGTTCTGCTTGTTATCCTGCAGATTCCAAGTTCTTCCGGAACCTATCCGGTTCAGATGTCACCTCATTTCTTCCGTGTCCTCCACCCCTTCCTTCCTTTTACTTACGGGGTGGCTGCCATGAGGGAAGCTCTGGGGGGTTTTTATGGACAGGATTATATGAGGAATTTAGCCATCCTTGCGGCATTCCTTCCGGTCTCCTTACTGATCGGCCTGCTCTTGAAACCTCTTTTTGTGAACCTGACCTGGCTTTTTGACCAACGGATGGCCGAAACCGACCTGCTGGCTTCAGAGAGAAATGGTCTGATCATGGAGCGGAACTACGGGTTGTTCTGGGGTGCTAAAGCACTGACCTGCGATGAGGAGCAGAAAGAAAAACTATTATCCAGGATGGACAGGTTTGAGCAGAATTACACCAGGCGTGTCCGCCATGCCTTTCTTCTGGTCGCCATTATTCCGGGAATCTTCCTTGTTTTAATGATGGCAGCACCTGCCAAGCTTTTATTCCTGATCTTATGGATTGGATCCATACTTCTCATTGTCTTATATCTGCTGATCATCGAATACCTGAAGACTCATCTTGACAGGCGGCGTAAAATGCTGCTTATGACGTCACAGGAATTAATTGAAGCCATGAAAAATCCTGATGGAGGAAGGGAAGAAGCATGAATATTATATTTCGAATATTTACAGGAGATGTCCGTCGCATCCGTCACAATGTCATCGGCCTGATTATCATTCTCGGACTGGTCATCCTGCCCTGTATGTATGCATGGTTTAATATTGCCTCCAGCTGGAGCCCTTATGACAATACCGGCAACCTGAAAGTTGCCGTGGCAAATACAGACGAAGGTTATCAGAGTGACCTGATGCCTATGGATCTGAACGTCGGGGATAAAGTGGTGAGCGCCCTTCATGAAAATGACAGTATCGACTGGACCTTTACCTCAGAAAAGGAAGCCATCAAAGGAACCCGGTCCGGAAAATACTATGCGGCTCTCGTCATCAACAAAGATTTCAGCAAAGATATCATGAGTCTCTTTTCTGAGAAAGAAAGACATCCTGTCATCACTTACTACAGCAACCAGAAGGTAAATGCCATATCCCCTAAGGTGACTGACAAGGCATCCAGTGCTCTTCAGGAGACCATTGGAGAGATGTTTATGAAGACACTTTCCGAAGTCACCATTAACAGTCTCAGCAATTCTTCCGGTTATCTGAGCGAAGCCAAGATGGAAGAAGGTCTTCAGGAGATGGACAAAAGGCTTAAGGTCCTGGAAAACGACATGAATTCAAGCGCTGATATCGTTGATGCTGTCGTCAATATGACAGATACTTTAGACGGCCTTTGTAACACAACCTCCAAGATGGTTGACCAGGCCGGCAGCAAGGACCGGTCTGACCGCAGCAAACTGAAAGAAGCCGCTTCCAAAGTAAACAGTCTGTCCTCCGATTTCAGCGGTATATCCAAAAAGATCAGTTCCATGCTTTCTGACAGTGTCGACAGCTTCTCTGAAGTGGAAAGTCAGATTGATGATAGTTTTGATACCCTGACGACTGACCGGGACAAAATATCCTCTGACCTGAAAGGAATGTCCGGGGATATCCAGACCTTAATCGACCGATATACTGCCTGGGAAAGAGATCTGACAAATCTCCAGGAAGCCCTGCCTGAGGACGAAATCATCGTCCGCAGATCATTGCAGCGCATGATCCTTAAGCTCAACCAGGCCATTGCGAAACAGGAGGGATTAAAGACCAGGCTGGATAATACAGACGAGCTGCTCTCCTCTGTTGATACGGATATCACCTCTGTCAAAAAGGACCTCAAATCCGATGCGGCAGAATGCAAAAAGAGCCTGAAGTCTGTCCTGAATGACTTTAATAAATATGTAAAAACCGATTTGGGTGATTTAAGCCACCTGCTCTCCGAGGCAGGGACCGACACAGAAAAACTACGTTCGATACTGGATAAGACAACGAACGACTCAGGCAGATTGTTGAGGTCTGCCTCCGGCAGTCTGAAAGATCTGAAAAAAATGCTTGAGGATACTTCTTATGATATTCGGGAGGCCTCCGGCCGTTTGGCGGATCTCGTTGATTCCATAAAAGACGGAACAGACTCAGAAGATATCGATATGCTGAAAGACCTGCTTGCCCAGGACGGGGAACTCCTTGCTTCCCTGTGGGCATCTCCGGTCAGTACGGATACCCACCTGATCTACAAAATTGAAAACTACGGATCTTCCATGGCACCTTTCTATACTGCCCTGTCCATCTGGGTTGGAGGGGTTGTCATGGTATCCATGATCAAAACGATGCTGTCCAAAAAGAGAATCACCGAATTGGAAGCCTGTGGAAAAGTAACCCTGACACACCAGTATCTGGGCAGATATCTGATCTTTCTTGCGATTGGTCTAATCCAGTCTACGTTGATCTGTCTGGGAAATCTGTATTTTCTGGAGATTCAGTGTCACCACCCCTTCCTGTTTCTCATGACAGGATGGCTTTCCAGTGCAGTCTATGTATTGATCATCTATACGCTGACCATCTCCTTTGGTGATATAGGAAAAGCTGTCTGTGTGGTACTGATGGTCATTCAGATGGCCGGTTCGGGAGGCACCTTCCCCATCGAAACAGCACCGAAGGTTTTCCAGTTGCTCTATCCTTTCCTCCCCTTTGTGCATACCATGAATGCCCTGAGGGAGTGTATCGCCGGTATGTATCAGAACACTTATTGGATAGAGATGGGATACCTGCTTTTATACCTGATTCCGACTCTGCTTCTGGGTCTGGTTCTCCGGCGGCCCATTATCCGCCTGAACCATTTCTTTGAAGAAAAGCTGGAAGAAGTCAAATTTATCTAAAAGGAATGGAGGAAAATGATATTGAGGAAGTTGAGAACATTACGTAATATACTGCATCAGACTCTGGCCGACAGAATACTGATCAGTTTTATATATTTTGTAGTATTCTGCGCCTTTGCATTCTGGCTGCTGGAACCGGGAATCACCCGTCTCAGCGATGCTTTCTGGTACTGTTACGCCGTAATCACTACCGTGGGATTTGGGGACATCTATGTGACGACATTCCCTTCCAAACTGCTGTCTGTCATACTGTCCATTTACTCCGTTCTAAGCATTGCCATTCTTACCGGCGTGGTCGTGAATTTCTTTACGGAGATGGTGGCGCTGCGCAGGAAGGAATCTCTCACCAGTATCATTGACAAGCTCGAACATCTGCCGGATCTGAGCAAAGAAGAACTGGAGGAGATTTCTGAGCATGTCAGAAATCTCCGTTTGCGCTAGTGCGACCGGACGGTGCCCGATGCAAAACGATTGGTCTATATATAATCGAATATACCCTGAATAGCATCAGTGATATCAATGATAGATGACATGGGAATCCGACCTATGATCGAAAAACCTCTGCTCTCAAGGTCAAGCAAAGTAAGTTTCTCGCAATGTACATAACCCTCTATAGAATCTGCAAAGACAGGAATATGCAGAGGGCTTTCGGATCTGTTCTGATAAACGGGACATCCGATAATCTTCCCTGAACGATTAAAAAAATCTTTGCTTACTGCGAGGACAGGCAATCCGACTCTTCCTACTTTCAGAACATCTCCCTGATGAACTGATTCTTTCATTACCAGACCTCTCTTCCTTCCGGTGTGACCCAGTCATCTTCCCCATCCAGATTTAAGCGACCGCCGAATTTTGCAGCCCTTTCTTCTAAAGTCTTATGTCTGAATGGCTTAACAAGAATAATCCTGCCTTCTGACACTTCAACATCAAGAATATCATCGATGCTGATACCTGATTCATCCAGAATATCTTTTGATAAGCGAATGCCTTGACTGTTACCCCATCGTTTCAGTGTAACTTTCATGAACGTCCCTCCTTCAAAGCGCCAATGTATATACATAATATATACATTGACGCTTTCTTTGTCAACAGCAGTTCTTTTGCTTCTTCGTTTCTGTCCGAAAAAGTTCCTACATAAAAATAAAGGTATGTTATACTATTTTTAATGAAAGATACCTGCCTGCCATGAGAGGAGAATGCCATGATTCTAAAGAAGACGAACGCTGTCCTGGGCCTGTTATCGATTCTGTTTATGCTTGGCCATATCGGATACAGCACTTTCTGCTATCTTACCTTTTATTACAATCCTTTTTTAAAACTGGTTTTCGCCATTCCATTTATGGTGCTGGTCTGCCTTCACGCCGTCTGCGGCATGCTGACAGTTATGCTTCAAAAGGATGGCGGCAGCATGAACCTGTATCCAAAGAAAAATATCCGTACGATTCTGCAGCGGGTAACCGCAGCACTGATCTTTCCACTTCTGATATTACATATCAATACTTTTTCCCTGATGCAGCTATGTGCGAAAAAAGGTTTAAAAGCAGGCATTGTACTGCTGATTCTGGCTGAACTTCTGTTTTTTGCCGTCGTAATCGCCCATGTGGCAGTCTCTCTGTCAAAAGGCCTTATCACGTTAGGCTTCTTAACTTCTGAAAAGACCATGGGAGTTCTGGACCGTATTGTCTATATCTGTGGTGCCGTCTTCTACTGTATTGCAGTCTATGCCATTGTCAAAGGGCAGATCTTTATGTTCTTGTTAAGCTGACAATTCTTAAGAGAAATTAAGGAGTTATTTATGAAAAAGGTTCTCATTATAGGAAGCGGAATCTCCGGGATGTCCTGTGCCGTAAAACTGGCTGAAGCCGGCATTTATGTGCTGCTCATATCTCCCTTTCCTTCCGAGCGGTCCCAATCTGTGATGGCGGCAGGAGGAATCAATGCTGTTTTGCCGGATTGTGAAGAAGGGGATTCTGTGTCCTGTCATATCGAAGATACTCTGAAAGGCGGGGACAGCCTGGCCGGGGGAAAAGCTGTTGAGGGACTATGCCGGCATGCAGAAGAGGTGATCCGTTATCTGGAAGGAATAGGAACTGTATTTACCGTGGATAATTCCGGACACCCTGTAAGAAGAGCATTTGGCGGGCAAAGTTACAGAAGGACCTGTTACTGTGGTGCATCCACCGGAAAACAGATTGTATCTGCTCTTGTCATGGAAGCCCGCCGATTGGAGGCAGCAGGATTCATTGAGCGCAGGATCGCGACCTGTTTTCATTCTGCCCTGATCAGGGATGGGAAATGTTACGGGGCGCTGCTCTGTGATAACAAAGGCAGAAAGCTGTATACAGAATATGCAGATGCCCTTGTGATGGCAACCGGCGGCCAGAATGCCCTGTTCGGAAAAACCACCGGCTCTACCCTCTGCGACGGATATGCTGCCGGGAAACTGTTTTTACAGGGGGCAGAACTGAAGAACCTGGAATTTATCCAATATCACCCTACCACCATAGAGACATCCCAGAAGCGTATCCTGGTATCAGAAGCGGTTCGGGGAGAAGGCGGCAGACTGTTCTTTATGGACAAGGGAAACAGGAAATATTTCACGGAGGACAAGTACGGTCCCCGGGGAAATCTGATGACACGTGACCTCGTGAGCAGAGAGATTTATGCAGCCGGAAAAGACGTATATCTGGACATCTCCTTCCTGAACAGGAAGATCATTGACCAAAAGCTCCCGGAAGTAAGGGATGTATGCATGAAATACAAAGGAATCGACATCAGCCGTGAACCGATCCCTGTTGCGCCTTCGGTACATTTTTTCATGGGAGGTCTGGCAGTCCGGCTGAATCATGAGACAAATATCAGAAACCTGTTTGCCATCGGCGAATGCGCCTCCATTTATCACGGGGCCAATCGCTTAGGCGGGAATTCCCTGCTGGCAGCTCTATATTCCGGCATGGTTGTGGCGAAGGAGCTTGACGGAAGGGAAAATGACACGAAAAAAGAAGATTTCAGTGGATATCTTGCCGACGAGGACCAAAAGCTTCAGAAAATGGCCGAAAGCAGAAGCCGGTTCCCAGTTATGTACATCCGGGATATGGCTGCAGAAACCATGGAGAAACAGCTTGGCATTGTCCGTAATGAGGAAGCCCTGAAAGAAGGCATTTCGGAAATAGAGTACTATCTGTCTGTTGCCGACAGAATCTGCTACGACAGCAGCGTCCCTGTGTATACGAATTACTCCCTGCAGGCGATTTTATCGCTGGCGCTTGCCACTCTGACCTGTGCCAAAGAACGCAGGGAAAGCAGAGGTGCCCATTACAGAACAGATTATACGGAAACGAAAACAGACTACGAATACGCAACGATCATATCTTTTGATCATGGGCAGTATCGTGTGCGGCTTGACAAGGAGTTCGAATATGAAAGTTAGAATCTTACGACAGGAGACTCCGAAATCGGAGAGCTATTGGGAGACTTTTCAGGCAGACGTTTCAGAAGAGATGTCCATCGCCGGATTATTGGATTATCTGAATTATCACGATGATATCGAAGATGAAAATGGCAGGAAAACCACTCGGATCGGATGGGAATGCTCCTGTCTGCAGGGTGTCTGCGGTGCCTGTGCCATGGTAATCAACGGCATACCGGCCCTGGCCTGTGAGACCTTTATCAAACATCAAAAAGGCGACGTCATCACCATCCGTCCCCTGCAGAAGTTTCCAGTGATCCACGATCTGATAGTGGACAGATCGGTTATACAGGAGAATCTGAAACAGGCGAATATCTTCATCGAAGAATACCGGCCGGATAGGAACAGACCCTTCGGAGAAAAAGAACACCTGCATCATTATACGGCGGCTAAATGTTTAAAATGCGGCCTGTGTCTGGAAGTATGCCCCAACTATGTGAATGGCCAGAACTTCTATGGTGCTATTTTCGCAAACGACTGTTACCTGGTCTATGCTCGCAACCGGGCTAAATCCGGCCACATCCGCAAAATCTACGGGCAGCATTTTGGAAGTGGCTGTTCTAAAGCGCTCTCCTGTATGGATGTCTGCCCGATGAAGATTTCGACACTTGCCTCCATGGGCAAGCTAAACAGATAAATGTTTCACGGATATCATCCTTCCTGTATCGCATCCCGCCAGAAACAATACAGGTATCCGAAGATCACAAACACAAAGATCACCGTCAGTGCTATATTGATATACATCTGCTGCCGAAACAGCATCATGAATATCGTAAATCCGCCAAATACCGCGATCAGTATGAGAAAACATTTTCTGGTAAGTTTCATCCGCTGCTTTCCATACCTTTCTGTCAGCAGAAGTGCGATATAATATAACATCAGCGAGCATATCATGAATACTGTTTTCGGAAGGATATCCACCTCTGGTTCCCTCATAAACTCCAGCGCGATCGTAATATTACTCAGCGAAAAAATCAAAAAGACATGGATCAGCATATACCCTGACCCGCTTGTTCTCATCTCCCGGTTGACCAGTTTATCGTACATTAACCCATAGCTTAAGAAAAGGCCGACAACGATCAGAAAAGCCATCACGGAAAAGTAGATTGTGCGAAAGCCGAAACCGCCCTGAAAGTAAGCAGAAATTGCAATGATCATTTCCCCAAAAGTAAAGACCACATAAAGCATCGCCCTCTCCGTCAGATGGGCAAAATCAACCGCTACAAGATTGTTTATTTTTGCCAGAAAGAAGGTACTGACAATCCCGAATATCATCGCTACAGGTGAAAGCGTAATCCCTGTCATGGCATAGACCGGCAGGGAGATCAAAAGAATTCCGATCTGTATCAAAAGCTGAAAGATCGTCCCTTTGATCTGCACAGCTTCCCACGGTGCATCCTCAGGCGTCTTTCGTAATTTATACAAATACAGGCATGTAATATTCACCAGAATCAAGGCCCAGGCTCCATTGTAGCGATAGAAATACCTATGCCACTCCACTCTTGTCCCGTCCGCCATATAGTACAGAAGGTACATATTGATAAAAATACAGACAGCTTCTGCCCTGTCATTCGAACCATACCGGTTGATATAAAATGTCGTATAGCTCCAAATCTGTATGATGATCAGTGTACAGAGGATATATGTCCCGAAAAGTTCCGGTCTGACAAACCCATCTTTCACGTGTGAAATCAACGAGCTGTTACGGCCAATCAGATAGACAAATATGAGATCATAGACCAGTTCCAGATATTCTACTTTCTTTTCCTCGTTATGCTGTTCAAACATTTTTGTTCCCTCTTTTTTACTGCGCACATCTTTGATCTGCTTTATACCGTAAGATGATTATAACAGTTCGACTATATTTCGTAAACAAACAGAATACCACTGCTTCTGATAAAAACTGTTATATTATTCTGTGATACTTCTGTGACATTTCAGATGCTATAATAACACCATCCAAAGAACAAAACCTATCAACATAAAAAAGGAGGGATTCTTATGACAAGAAAAGGACTATTATGTGCATTTATGGCTGCCGCTCTCATGGCTGCCACCGTAGGATGCGGATCAGCATCCAAAGCAGGAGCTGAAGCTACCACCAATTCCCCGGCAAAGACACAGGCTGCTATAGATGTGAACAGTCTGGAACCGTCTCCTGACTGGGTCGGCAAGCTGGATGCAGCAAAAGATGCCGATCAGGTTTTCGTTGTCGCAGGTGTTGGTGAGACAACCGCCTATGTATCAATGCATGAAAAGGATGCGAACGGCAAGTGGAAAGAGATTTTGACGACACCCGGTTACATCGGCAAATACGGACTTGGCAAAACAAAGGAAGGCGATGCCAAGACACCGGTAGGAATCTATCATTTTAATTACGCTTTCGGTATCGCAGATGATCCCGGATGTGCACTTCCTTATCAGAAGGTAACTGACGACGACTACTGGTCCGGCGACCAGAGAGAAGGCCATCACTACAATGAGATGGTAAGCATCAAAGATATCCCGGATCTGAACACAGAGGATTCCGAGCATATCGTTGACTATACCTATCAGTATCAGCACTGTCTGAACGTCAGCTGGAACGAAGACGGAGAAGCCGGCAAAGGCTCTGCAATCTTCCTTCACTGCTTAGGACCGTACAAACCTTATACGGGCGGCTGCATTGCGATCCCGCAGGACAAGATGGTTACCGCCATGCAGAATGTGAAAAAAGACTGTGTCGTTATCATCGATACGTTAGAAAAGATCGCACCGGACTTTTATGAGGACTGGGATCTTGGCCCGAAGAAAGAGGATGCTGCATCTTCTGACGTAGCCATCGACTATGGAAAATCCAAACTTTACACAAAAGAAGATATGGATGCAGCCATCGAAAAAATCAATGCGGAGTTTGGCAACTGGAAAGGCTGTGAAATGCACAGCATCCGCTTTGCCTCCGATGACTTCAACAGTGATGATAATATCAAATGGGTAAATGAACTTAAAGAAGGAAAAAACTACACACAGTGCATTCAGTTTCTCTCAGATTTCCATTCCCCGGTAAAAGATGAAGATCTGAAAAATACCGCATGGGAGCCTGACCAGGAGTACAAAGACTATCAGTGGGTTCTGGCTCGTACAGACGGCGGAGAATGGGAACTGGTAAACTGGGGATATTAAACAATGCAAAACTTGCTCTGACACAAGTAAAAAAGGGCTGTCGCAAAGCGGCAGCTCTTTTTTAAGTTCTTATTATCTTGTATGAAATGAATGGTGTAAAAGTTATTCACCCCAGAAAACACGCACACAGTTGGCCGATGCAAATTCTTTTGTTCCCATGCCGTATCCGATCTTTCTGATCGTCATCAACGGCCTTAGTCCGAACTCCTGTGCATAATATCCGGCTAATGCGGCACCGGTCGGCGTTGTAAGCTCTCCTTCCTCGTGTCCGGCACTGGTAGGAATCCCCTGCAGTAATAATGCTGTTGCAGGCGCAGGCACCGGCAGGATGCCATGAGCACATCGTACCGATCCGAATCCCGTCACGATCGGGGAAAAGACTATTTTTTCAGCGCCAATCTTTTCTATCATATAGGCACAGCCGACAATATCAGCGACCGCATCCATCGATCCCACTTCATGAAAATGAATCTGACTGACATCTTTTTGATGGACCTGGCTCTCTGCCTCCGCGATTCTTTGATAGATGGCTTTTGCATCTTCTTTCACTTTTTCTGAGACCTCAAGCGAATCAATGATCTCGATAATCTGACTCATGCCGGTATGACTGTGGGAATGATGATGATCATGGTGGTCGTGATGCCCATGATGACCGTGATGCTCATGGTGGTGATGTTCGTGCACATCCTCACTTTTTTCTTCCCGTCCATCAACCAGGACATGGATATGGGCTCCGTAGATGCCGCAGCTTTCTTTTCTGTCCCACTGGTAAGTGACATGCGCAATCCCGATATCGTTCAGTTCTTCTACCGTCTTTTTCGGATCATCCATCAGATCTGCCAATGCTGAAAGAAGCATATCTCCGGCAATTCCCATATTACATTCTATATACAGATTCTTCATCGTTATACACCCAATTTATTTCTTCCTTTACAAAGACCTATGGCCGGATCCCCATACGGTTGATCTGTGTGGCGATATATCCTGCTCCATATCCATTATCGATATTCACTACCGCAATCCCGTTAGCGCAGGAATTGATCATGGTAAGAAGTGCAGACAGGCCATGCATGCTGGCTCCG
>CACZNZ010000198.1 GCA_902782625.1 uncultured Lachnospiraceae bacterium
GGATAATTCCTTGAACTTCTCAATCCTGATCTTGTTCTTCCAGAAGTTAGCATACTTCGCCAGATGTTCCTTGAATTTTGTCTCTATACCAATCTCCTGGGACATTTGAGATATCCGATCTGTATAATACGGAACAGAATAATAATACATATCCACCAACGGAAACTCAGCATCCGAAGGTCTCGCAAACGGTGCATAGATCAGATACTTACTGTCCGGATCCGACTCAGCAAACAGCCACTTGGAATAGAGCCAATTATCCCCTGTCAGAATATGAAGCTTGGCTTGATCAAGAGCAAGCTCTGAGATCTCAGATTCGTACTCTGCCTTGTCATCAAACCAGAATATATATTTATAAGATGACTTGGAGAATTCTGCATTCAACTGACCCTCTATGTTATGTAGATCCATCATTCACACTCCAAAATAATAGTTCAAATCAAGTAGTGTCTAATTCGTCATTTATAGAACATATCATTGAATCAAATTCTTTAATATGTTGTAGAATGTTATCCGTTGTCTCCATTGCCTCATCCGGAGTAACCCTTCGAATGATTCTGCCTGTAGTATGCGCTATGCCGCCTCGTTCTGTCCCATAACTACTTGCTGCACTTAGCAATTCACCTGAAATCTCCGCAATATTTATTCCAATTGGCAAACACAGTTGGTAGATATTTTTCTCTTTAATACCATGGTTCTCTGAGTTAACGTAACGGCTATACTCTGTAAATGCATCCTTCACATAATCTTCTACTCCGTGGAAATTGACACTCCCTGATAAACTAGATGGATAGGTTAAACGATTCCCAGAATAGTATGAAACTAAAGCCACGATGCATTTACTTGATTTTCCAGTGTTTTCCCAATTCTTAAACGCCTTTTTTGCAATGGATAGACATGATTGCTCAAAGTAATATTCTATTTCAGCGTGTGTCAACACCTTATAGGCATTCGTTTTTTCAAACACATGATCTTCATAATCACCAGTTGGCGAAAGTGGATCATTTAGAAAAACTTGTTTGAGGCTATCAAACCTCTTTTCAAGATTGATATACTGTTCGGTCTGCATATTTCTCATTTCCAAGACGGTAATAGAATACTTTCATCACCAACTATCTCATTTAATTTGGATCCCCACTCGCCAAAACGTTTCTTAACGGCAGAAACACTTTTTGTTGTTGTTTCCAATGCAGCAAGGAATTCTTGATCATTGTCACACAGTAGTTCAAACTCTTTCTTGATCTGGCTTGATCTGCTTTTTAACACGTCAGAATCAAGATCCTGGGCGAAGAAATATGTCATTATATCTATTACAGCTCTGTTGTATTTATTTTCATATTTGCCATTTTTATATTTCTTGAATGCATCATCTCCAAATATTTCAAAGGTTTGTTCTATTGCATGCTCTAATCGAGAATATTCGTTTTTTATAAGTGCAATATTTTGATCCCAACCCTTATTTAATCTGTCGCAAGTCATATCTAAAAAAGCTTGCAGACTTCCTGTATATTCCGATATGAAGAGTCTGAAAGCGTAATAACGGATCAGAATTTCAACATCTCTCATACGAAAATCCGGCATCCTCAAATTCAGCATTTTCTTGATCATCGGTGATTGTGCTGATGTCTCATTTGCAAACCTTATAAACTCTCCCGGGAACATCGCCTGACGTAACTCTTGAGGAGAAAGTTTTACGCTCCCTGTGTTTAACCTCAAAAAGAGAAGATAAAGCGCTTGTGTTGAAGGCCAGTGTTTGATAACAATTGTTCTAATAGTTTGATTATTAAAAGCTGTTATCTCCTCGTTATCAGGGCTATTAAGAATGTCATCATAGGATTTTCCGTTAAACTGTTTTTTTACTTCCAGCTTGGAAAGTATTAGTTTTTCTGTGTTCTCTGCTTTATTTCCAAGCACAAATTGGCTGAGGCTCAGTAATCTTTGTTTGCCATCAATTACAAAATAGACCCCTCTTTTCCCTTTTACTTCAGCAAGAATAATCTGCGGGATTGGAAGTCCTAAAAGTAACGATTCAATAAATCTACTCTTTGTTTTTTGAGTCCATGCGTCTCTTCTTTGGAAATCCGGATTTAAAATTATATTCCCTTTTTCAAGTTGAGATATTAGCGTCTCCGTAGTCCAATCGGTTCCAGTAACGGCCATTGTGCTTAAATCTAGTTTTTCAAGATCAACAATGTCTTCTTCAACTTCATTATCAGGTTCAGAATCGTCAAATTTCTCTATAAAGATAGGTTCTTTAAAGCTCCTATCTTCTTCACTTTCCATCACATTTTTATTCGTATCAAATGGTATCGCCATCCTTATATGATCTCCTTCCCTTTAACGTTTTGGTAATATGACACTTTTTTACGTACAGAATAATTCTCCCTCGTTTTCAACTAGATCCTGTACCAGATATCTATAATCCATATTCTCAATCCCATAGCTTCCGTCATTAATCTGCTGAGCAAGTTTGCTTTTATAATAGATATCCATTGCCTGACGGATCGGGATTCCCTTCACTTCTGCCAGA
>CACZNZ010000199.1 GCA_902782625.1 uncultured Lachnospiraceae bacterium
TATGGTAGACCTTGACAAAGATACATTGATCTACAAGCTCAGAAAAGAGCAGGATGCAATGTATGGAAAACATATTCTGTAATCATCAAATATAAGAAGAATATTCATAAATATGCTTCAAGAGCATCGCGTACTTTGCGATGCTCTTCTTTTTACTGTAAGCTCCGGTGAGCCCTTTGCATAACTGCAATACGTTAATACTGATTATGGACAAGTTTTCCAAACCAAGATTACGATTGACTAATTCAGGGGTTTTCCGATAAAGTATTTTCAATGGTGAAATACTAGAAAAAATATGAAGAAGGGTGAACTATGGGAGAACAGGACAGACTTAAAATTGCATTTAGAATATCCAAAGTTAGTATTTTTGTAAACATTCTATTATCAGGAATTAAACTTCTGGCCGGATTTGTGGCGCATTCGGGGGCGATGGTATCGGACGGTGTACATTCCCTTTCGGATGTACTTTCTACATTTGTCGTGATCATCGGGGTACATCTTTCCGGGAAGGAACCCGACAAAGAACATCCGTATGGACATGAGAGAATGGAATGCGTTGCAGCAATTATTCTATCTGTTATGCTGGCTGGCACCGGAGCAGGCATCGGCCTGTCCGGAATCCGTCTGATACAATCCGGCAGTGAGAATCTGAAAGTCCCGGGCATGCTGGCACTCGTTGCGGCTATTATCTCTATTCTGGTGAAGGAGGCCATGTTCTGGTATACCAAAAAAGGAGCCGAGAAGATTGATTCCGGTGCTCTGCTGGCGGATGCATGGCACCATCGGTCCGATGCTCTTTCATCGGTCGGCTCTCTGATCGGTATCGGGGGTGCGATGCTTGGGTACCCGATTCTTGATCCGATTGCCAGTATCGTCATCTGCCTGTTCATTTTCAAGGCGTCCTATGACATTTTCAGAGATGCGGTAAAGAAAATGGTTGATGAATCCGTAGAGGATGAGGTTATCAAGGATTTGAGAAGACAGATCATGCAGGAAGAAGGAGTGCTGCATGTTGATGATATCAGAACGAGAATGTTCGGATCAAAATATTATGTAGATGTAGAGATAGCCGCGGATGGAAACTTAAGTCTGAATGAAGCTCATGACATTGCACATCAAGTCCATGATAATATGGAAAAAAGATTCCCGGATATCAAACATATTATGGTGCATGTGAATCCGTATCTGGAATAATTGTTTTACAGTTTTCATTTTAAAGACATAGGAAATCCGAGAAGAGTATGATATACTTGTAATATAGAGTATAATGTCATACATAACAAGGAGGATTACATATGGCTGAAGGCTTTGTTACAGAATATGATCAGTACCTGTTCGGACAGGGAACCCACTATGATCTATATAATAAGTTGGGTGCGCATCCTTATAAAAAGGGAAAAGATAAAGGATTTATCTTTGCGGTATGGGCACCAAATGCAAAGGCAGTATCCATTGTCGGAGATTTCAATGGCTGGGATAAGACCTCTCATATCATGGAGAGAGAAGAGCCGCTTGGCATCTATGAATTGTTTATTCCTGGATTCCCTGAGGGAGGAATCTACAAATACTGCATAACGACGAAAGAAGACGAACAGATCCTGAAAGTGGATCCCTTTGCATTTCAGGCGGAAAAACGTCCCAATAATGCCTCTGTAGCGACAGACATTTCGGATTTCCGCTGGAGCGATACAAGGTGGATGAAAAAACGGGTTGACTTTGATGAAAGAAAGAATGCCATGTCGGTTTATGAAGTTCATCCAGGTTCCTGGATGAAACATCCGGTGACAGAAGAGGACAAGGATGGCTATTATAATTACCGGCTTTTCGCCCATAAACTTGTGGACTATGTCAAAGACATGGGGTATACCCATGTGGAGCTCATGGGTATTGCGGAGCATCCGTTTGACGGTTCCTGGGGATATCAGGTAACCAATTACTTTGCACCGACATCCCGTCATGGAGATGCCCATGATTTTCAGTATTTTGTAAATTATCTTCATAAAAATAATATCGGAGTAATCCTGGACTGGGTACCGGCACATTTCCCAAGAGATGCCTTTGGACTGGCAGAATTTGACGGAACCTGTCTGTATGAATATGCCGATCCGAGAAAGGGAGAACACCCGGACTGGGGTACGAAAGTATTTGATTTCGGAAAGACGGAAGTGAAGAATTTCCTGATCAGCAACGCACTTTTCTGGGTGGAGAAATACCATATCGACGGTCTGCGCGTGGATGCGGTGGCCTCGATGCTCTACCTCGATTACGGTCGTGAGGACGGTCAGTGGGTTGCCAATGAATACGGCGGCAATGAGAATCTTGAAGCGATAGAATTCTTCAAGCATCTGAACAGTATCGTCAAAGGAAGAAACCCTGGTGTTGTGACGATCGCGGAGGAATCTACTGCATGGCCGAAGGTAACGGACAAAGCCAGATACGGCGGATTGGAATTCTCCATCAAATGGAATATGGGTTGGATGCATGATTTCCTGGAATACATGAAACTCGATCCGTATTTCCGCAAGAACAATCATAACAAGATGTCATTTGCCATGGCATATGCATATTCCGAGAACTATATGCTGGTTCTCTCCCATGACGAGGTCGTTCATTTGAAATGTTCCATGATCGAAAAGATGCCTGGCCTGTACGATGACAAATTCAGGAATCTGATGTGCGGCTATGCCTTTATGATGGGGCATCCCGGCAAGAAGCTCCTGTTTATGGGACAGGATTTTGCTCAGCACAGAGAGTGGAGTGAGGCAAGAGAGATCGACTGGTTCCTGCTTGCAGAACCAAGAAATCAGCAGCTGCAGAATTTTGTCAGAAAACTGCTGCATCTCTATCGCAACAATCGATGCCTCTATGAGTATGACTGCTATCCGGAAGGATTTGAATGGATCAATGCAGATGACGGAGACAGGAGTATCTTCTCGTTCGTCAGACATTCAGAGAATGGTCGCAGCAACATGCTCTTCGTGATCAACTTTACACCGGTTGCCCGTCCTGACTATCGTGTGGGGACTACCTGCATGCGCAAGCATACATTGCTGATCAACAGTGATGCAGAAGAATTCGGCGGAACAGGAAAGAAACGACCGACCGTCTATAAGCCAGTGAAATCAGAATGTGACGGATGGCCTTATTCCATCGCCTATGATCTTCCGGCATACGGCGTAGCAATATTCAAATATTAATAGGCTATGGGTACGCTTTTTCGAAAAAGAACCGAAGCAGGCAGCTGTTACTATGAATATGAGTCTTCGGGACTGGATGTTTCTGCTCTGCCTTTAAAGATCAGGGAAGGTGAAAAAGAGTCACGAAGTTTTTCGGTTTATGCACAGCATGCCGAAGAGTACGGAGAATGGAGTGAATATCTAAGAAGGCATGGATGTGCCTGCTGTTCTCTGACGCTGCTTTTGGGAATGTACTGTGATGAATATGAGGGAATCCGTCCCGAAAGGACGATCTCGGAAATAGAAAGAAAACATTTCGGATCAGAACAGTGGGAACGGAATTATTCCAGAAAAATAGCGGACCAGATGCCTGTCTCTCAGCTGGGAATCTCAAGGATTCTTTCTGAAGAAGGAATTCCGCACAGATATATCCAGAAGTATCGGCCCGAAGAAGCCTGGGGAGAAATCCGGGCACATTTACTGACCGGGAAACCGGTCGTCATCATTGCCAGCAGGATTCGATATAAGAACGGACTGATCATATCGATCAATGACAGGAAATACGCCGGCTCATATCATACCATGGTTCTTTTGGGATTAAACAGGCAAGGGAAAGTAGTCTTTGCCGATTCCGCCTCTAGAAAATGGGCCGGGCAGAGACAGAGGATTAAGGAAGCAAGGATGGCGGACCTTATGCATTATATGTTCCCGGTGAGGAAGAAAGAAGCAAAGACTTCGTATTTTTCCGGGAGATGGGATACAGGCGGCTATATTCTGATCGATAAAGACCCTCTTGACAAATGATTCTGTTTTATATAGAATCTTCTTTAGACGACTTAAACCTCGTCCTTTTTACGGGACGAGGTTTTTAATTGGATAGGAAATTACATTTTCTTGTCTCTATAAGGAGGAAACGAGATGAAACTGTATGATGAGCTGATCGCCCGCGGCCTGATTGCGCAGGTGACAGATGAAGAAAAGGTAAGAGAACTGATCGACGAGGGCAAGGCGACCTTTTATATCGGTTTTGACCCGACAGCGGACAGTCTGCATGTAGGACATTTTATGGCATTGTGCCTGATGAAGAGACTTCAGATGGCAGGCAATAAACCTATCGCTCTTTTAGGCGGTGGTACCGGGATGATCGGGGATCCTTCCGGAAGAACCGATATGAGACAGATGATGACCAGAGAGACCATCGATCATAATATCGAATGTTTCAAGAAACAGATGAGCCGCTTCATTGACTTTTCTGACGGGAAAGCCCTCATGGTGGACAATGCAGACTGGCTTATGAATCTGAATTACATCGATATGCTTCGGGAAGTTGGAGCATGTTTTTCCGTCAACAACATGCTTCGTGCAGAGTGCTACAAGCAGCGTATGGAAAAAGGACTGTCTTTCCTCGAGTTCAACTACATGATCATGCAGGCTTATGATTTTATGGAACTCTATAAGAAATACGGATGCAACCTCCAGTTCGGCGGAGACGACCAGTGGTCCAATATGCTTGCAGGCAGAGAACTGATCCGCAGGAAGCTCGGAGAAGAGACGAATGCCATGACGATCACACTGCTCCTCAACTCCGAGGGCAAGAAGATGGGTAAGACACAGTCCGGTGCAGTATGGCTCGATCCGAATAAGACATCTCCTTTTGATTTCTATCAGTATTGGAGAAATGTTGCTGATGCCGATGTTTTAAAATGTATCCGCATGCTCACCTTCCTTCCGCTTGAGCAGATCAATGAGATGGAAAGCTGGGAAGGAAGTCAGCTCAATGAAGCAAAAGATATTCTTGCTTACGAACTGACCAGTCTGGTTCACGGAAAAGAAGAAGCAGAAAAGGCTAGAGAAGCTTCCAAAGCTCTTTTCAGTCAGGGGGCTGCAGCCGACATGCCGGCAGTGGAGATTACCGAAGATGATCTCCGGGATGGCGCCATCGATATTCTGGGTCTTCTTGTAGCTGGAGGTCTTGCACAGACACGTTCCGAAGCCAGAAGAAATGTACAGCAGGGCGGCGTCTCCTTAGATGGCGAAAAAGTGTCAGATATCAAAGCAGCCTATACCCTCGATGACTTCAAAGGAGAAGGCAAGGTGCTGAAACGCGGAAAGAAGAAATTTATCCGTATCCTCAGCAAATAAAGAAGTACAGTGATTATGAGGAAGCAGTATTCCGAAGAGACCGGGATACTGCTTTTTTTGTCAGAATGTTGACACAATCAGTATTTCTCCGTAAAATATGAACAAATCATAAAGAATGCGTAAAATGTAAGGAGAAATCATGAGACATGAATTTGTGGCACCCTGCCATTTTGGCTTAGAGGCAGTGTGTAAAAGAGAAATCCTCGAACTTGGCTATGAGA
>CACZNZ010000200.1 GCA_902782625.1 uncultured Lachnospiraceae bacterium
AGGAGGATCTGAAATGAGTGAAATAATCGAAGTGACAAAGGCAGATGAGAAGCAGATCGTCGGCGAATCCTATAGCAGCCGGGATCAGGAACTGATCCAGCAGCTGATCCAGTCCCGTCTCAGCCAGAAGGAAGAACTGGAGTATGATCCGCTTGATGACTATGAGGTTCCTCCCCGGACACAGTTCTCCATGCTGTCAAAGCCTGCCGTTGTGATCCGGCGAAAACAGCTGACCTTCAGTGCGTCCAGCGTCCGTCTGTTTAAGGGTGTCGTACACATCCTTCCCATGGCAAGCAGGAAGCGTCACCGCCTCTGCGTTGTTCCTCTCTCCGAGGAAGAACAGCGTTCTGTTCAATGGGCTCGCCAGAAGGATGAGAAATGGATCAATAAGCCGATCACATCTGACGGTTTTATCGAGAATATTTTTGCCTTTATGCAATGGAATCCGAAGTACAGGTACAAAGCCCTCGGACATATTACCAACTCTCCTCGCGGGCTGGTGCTAGCTTTCGATCTGGACGATGCCATTTTCTATACCGGGCAGACAACTGATTTCCTTGATGAAAAAACCGGTACGATACGAAAGAAAAAGGATGTCTTCTTCCCGAAACAGTACAAAAATCGGATCGGTACGCCATATAACGATTACATGAACCGGCGTCAGATGGATCTTTTTGAAGATTTCGAGGACATGGTTATCCTGCCCACCAAAACATATGATGACGCCGTCGATAAGGACGCTGCCGAGGACGATTTGATCGTCGGAGAACCTCAGACATTCTCTCAGGAAAGTGAGGCGGTAAATGACCCATGATAAATCTGAAACAGACAGGACTCTCGGCATTTTCTTTTCCGGAGATAGTGAGTGTATCACCGTCGGTAAAAATGTGATCCGTGCTTTGGATCAGCCTTCCTACATCGGCTTTCGTGTCAATAAGACCCGAGATTCGCTGATCATTTTTGCATGTGATTCGAAGGATCAGATGTCATATAAAGTACCGACGAGACTCTTTGAAGAGAAACGTCATACCGTCCGTATGTACAGTAAAGCCTTCGTTGAGGAACTGATTGAAAAGAACAATTTGGATATCAATACAAACTATATGGTTCCCGGAAGATATTTGCCTGAAATCAATATGGTTGTGTTTGATCTGAAGGATGTGATCAAACACAATAAAGGTGTTAAAGAAGAGATTGAATGAATATTTTCATTAGTCGGGCTGAGCAATTGGATCGGGGGCGGGCAGTTATTTTTACCGCCACGCACCCGATCATCAATTGATACTTATCTGAAGTTAAAACGAGACTCATTTGCCCTTATATATTCTAACGCTCTGACCAGATGGTTCCCGATAGTTTTGATGGTGCAGCCAAGCTCTTCTGCTACCTCTTCACGTGTATACCCCTGAAGTTTCGTTCTGATCAGGCAGAAACGAGTCATCTCAGGCATTTCATCAATGATCTCGTGGAGCAGCTCCACCGCAGGATTCGTTTCATGTGTCCGATTGATGATAAGGTGCTCAATCGGAGAATACTCATGGATGCTTTCCTCATCATCAGAAAACTGCTCCAATGATGCATTCCAGCCATCCGAAATAACCCTTTCCGGATGCTCTTCATTCCAGGCCTCGATCTCCGCTTTCTCTTCCATTGTACGTTTGGGCCTACCGTTACGAATGCAGTTTTCGATCCAACGGTCATCCTGCCTATGCAGTTCCTGGATATCTTCCGCGGTTACCTTTTTGCGGTCGACTATGGTGCAGTCTCCTTCTTTGATAACAACCTTCTCGCCGGTTACAAATGTGAATGTGTATTCTGCTCTCTTGTTTACGTTTGTCTTTCTGTATTCCATAATAATCCCTTGCCTTTCCGTCGTGGGGCCGACATCAGGCAAGGGATTTGGGGGAGATTTTCTGCTGTTCCTCTTCCGCAGGAAGCGTACACGAAGCAAAGGTTACCCCATTTTCTCAGGATGACAGGATTAGATCTTTTGATCAGTTCCGGAGCATCTCCTAAAAATATGTACCCTCGCCTGTGGTTGTACTTCCCACGGCCTTGTATTGTTTTATACTTTTTATTTTCTTTTATAGTTCTTTATTGTTTTTCAGATCTTTTATGATCTGATATGGTGTGCAGCGATATCGACCTGCTGCTGGTCATTTGATCAGCCCATAGGCATCACCCCCTTTCGGCTTCATTAGTATTATCGGATGATTTTGTCAGAGAAATCAGACAGGCGTGATCTCACTGCTACAGTTTGCTTCATTTTGGTGTCAAACAAAAAACGCATGAAAAGATCACAGTGCATTACTGCTCATCTTTTCATGCGTCC
>CACZNZ010000201.1 GCA_902782625.1 uncultured Lachnospiraceae bacterium
ATTTTTGAATACTGTTGAATCCAATAACGTTTATGTGTGTTATGGTCAAACTGGATGATCTGCATGCGATAAAAGATATACTTCGGTAACACCAAATCTGTGTTAATGTGCAGAATCTTCATCGCGGACGATTTTACTTTAAATGGGAAGTTCACATACTGTGTTGCAGTTGTAAAATCGTCAAAAATGATGACAGGGGTTTTATCAAAGACCCCATCCGTCTCGTTTGTATAACCAAGGATAAAAGATTTACCTGCGGTTAATACGGGGACAGAGTATGAATCACTGTAGTCTGTTGATTCGACAATATATGCGGTCGGCTGCTCATACTCGAGCAAATCGCCAAGCTCGTATTCACTGTAGCCTTGCAACTTGAATCAACATCCTTTCAGCCGTTATATGGGTCAAATGATAAGTACGATGAGATATCTTCACCTGATAATTCAGTTGAGCATCTACCTTTTTCTACGGTAAAATAAGCATTTGTTTTGCAATGAGGGCAATAACAGGAGCCTTCCTCATAATCACAATGAAGCTGCACCAGCACATGCTCGCTATCAAAACAATGAGAACAATAGAATAACGGAGGATTCTCGTCCTTCAATGTGATATAAGGATCTCTATGACGAATAATTCGCCCCTCAACATCTTTTTTCTTCTTTAGCTCCGTGTTTTCTTCTTTTAGTTTGGCATTCTCAGCCTGAAGATCTAATGCTTGCGCACTCAAATCAAGGAGTTGCCGATAAAGCTCAATATTATCTGCTTTCTGGGCCAAGTTTAGCGCATCTTTAAAAGCATCATAGAAACCCATTTTTATCCTCCTTACGCCACCAGCTCCACGTTCATTTCCTGCAGGATCGCCTCATACTGATCCCCAAACACATCATAAAACCTGCCCAGACCGCCCTTGCGGTCAAAGGGGCTGAGATCCAGATCCTCCGGCTCAATGCTGAGGGAGACGGCGATATGATCCTTGATCAGGCGCAGCCACTCCATCTGCTCGTCCGTAAAATGTACCGCACCTGCGTTCCGGTGCAGGGTCCACTGCATGAAGTGATAATTCACCTTGTCCGCAAAGGGCGCGAGGTTGTCTGCATAGCCCATCGCAAAGCGGATGATGGAGATCAGGTCCGTGAGCTGCGCCACGGTACCGCGCTTCACCTTTTCCGGTTTCTTGATGGCATAGCACTCCCACAGGCGCTCGATGGTGATATTCTGCACCTTCAGTTTTTCATACAGGGCTTTAAGTTTTGTGATCGCCATGGGACGGTCCTTATACCGCTGATCGTAGATGATCCGCAGGGCAAGGATCTCATCCTTGTTCTCCTCGATAAACTCATGGAAGGTCTTGAGGATGCGGTCCGCATTGGCCTGCTTATCGATATCATACCCGGCAAAGAGAACCGTGTCGATATTCACGGAGTCAATAACCTGCTCGTGGCTGCGGCGCACGTTTTCGATGTAATCCCGGACGTCGGGATCAAAGAAGGGCTGCACAGCCGCAAGAACCATCTCAGCTTTCGCTTGATCCATGCGCTCTTGCTCTTTGGCTGTCGGATATCGGCCATCCGAAAGGTCTACACCTGCTTTTGCTGCAATCACATCGGAGTCAAAGGCGTCCAACAGCCTTTGCGCAACCATCTGCGCGGAACTGCCGACCGATGCCGCGAAGCTTTTGTGCTCTGCCGGAGTCATTTTTGCAGCAAGCCGAACAACACGGCTGGCAAGACTTGTCAGCGTATCTTCGTCTTTCGCACCCATCGCCACATTCAGCATCAGTTCCTTCATGCTGACAGAGGGTTTGCGCTCCAGCGGACGGGTATCGGTCTTTTTGGATTTGGTGACACCCACGGCGTCCACGATCACGAAATGATCCTTATTCTCTGTAGCAGAGGGCGTGACCTTCTGCAGATCGTCTTTTCCGAGCACACGGGTGCCGCGCCCCTTCATCTGCTCGAAATAGTTACGGCTGCGCACATCACGCATGAAGATCAGGCACTCAATGGGCTTAACGTCCGTCCCCGTGGCGATCATGTCCACTGTGACGGCGATACGCGGATAATAATCATTGCGGAATGCGCTGAGAACGGTCTCCGGACGCTCCGCCTGACAGGTTATCTTCTGGCAGAATTCATTGCCTTCCCCAAATTCCTCCCGGACGATCTGGATGATATCGTCTGCATGGCTGTCGGTCTTGGCAAAGATCAGTGTCTTCGGTACTTCCCGGCGATGCGGGAAAAGCTGCGTAAACAGGTTATCCCGGAAGGCCCGGATCACGGTACGGATCTGGCTGGGATTCACCACATCCCGGTCTAAAGTTGAAGATGTGTAAATAACATCTTCATTCATCTGCATCCAGCGCTTTGCGCGGGTCAGACGGTCACGCGTTTCGATCTGCTGCTTCAGAATTGTCGCACCATTTTTCGTCACGTCGGTTTCAATGAGGAAAATGTCCTCGCCCACATTCACGCCGTCGATGATGGCCTGCTCACGGGAATATTCGCTGACCACATTCTGGTTAAAAAATGCAAAGGTGCGTTTGTCCGGCGTGGCGGTCAGGCCGATGATGAAGGCATCGAAATACTCCAGCACCTGATTCCACACGTTATAGATCGACCGATGGCATTCATCAACGATGATGCAGTCGAAAAACTCCGGGGGATATTTCTCGTTGTAGATGACCTCTTTTGCCGCCTGCGCATCGGCTCCGGCCTGCTCAAAGAAGGACTCTTCCTCTGCGGATTCATCCATCTCCTCGCCCTTCAGGATGGAATACATGCGCTGAATGGTGCTGATGCAGATCTGGATGTCATTGGGAATATAGGAGCTGTTCAGGCGGCGAACACCGTAAAGCTGGGCAAAGGAGCGGTTATCATCATTCGGGGTATAGGCGAGGAATTCGCGCTCCGCCTGTTCACCCAGTGATTTCGTATCCACAAGGAACAGGATGCGCTTCATTTTTCCAAACTTCAAGAGGCGGTATGCCGCA
>CACZNZ010000202.1 GCA_902782625.1 uncultured Lachnospiraceae bacterium
AAAGGCGAAAAGGTTTAATCTCATTGGTGTTGTAGCAGGCCTGTTTGTAGCAGCAGTTCTTATATTCGGTGTGATCACGATTGCCGGAAGGATCAGTCACAGGAAGAGTCCTGCCGCTTCGCCAAAGCAGGAGCAGAAAGCGAAGAAAAAGGGAAGTAGTGCAGCCAATGCAGAAAAAGATACCAAAGAGGTAATCGATGAAAAGGCAGACAACAGTGTTCCGATGACAGAACTAAGCGTCGATGTACCGGCACCTACCATCAGAGAAGGGGAGGCGATGCAGCTCAAGATCAGTTATGAGCCTGAGGATGCGACCAACCCTAAATTGAAATGGTCCTGCAGTGAAAAGGGACTTGTAAAAGTATCCGAGGATGGTGTGCTTACCCCGGCAAAAGGAAGCGGCAAAAATACAGTCACTGTCACGGCAAAAGCGACAGACGGCTCCAAACTTTCTGCCGAGTTTAAACTTCGGATCTATCCGGAGATCGATCCATCTAAACCACTCGTGGCTATTACATTTGATGATGGTCCGAATCCGGAAACGACCAATGTTATGCTCGATGTATTTGAAGAAAACTATGCAAAAGGAACTTTCTTCTGTCTGGGCAGTCAGGCAGAGAAGTATCCCGAAGTAGTAAAACGGGAATATGAGCTTGGTATGGAAGTGGGAACACATACCTATTCTCATCAGAATCTTGTGGGAGTCTCCGATGCTGTGATGGAAGAAGAGATTACAAAAGGCGTCAATGCCATCAAGAATGCAACGGGACAGGAAGTTACGCTGATGCGTCCTCCTTACGGGGGTTATATGAGCAACAGCAAAGTTGATCCAAGGATTAAAAATGCGGCAAAAGCACATGGCCTTAGCGTAATCAACTGGGTTGTGGATACCAATGACTGGAAGTATAAGAATGCCGATGCAACCTACGATGGAGTCATGGTTGTCCAGGACGGACAGATCGTGCTTTTACATGATATCCATGAGTACAATGTGGATGCGGTTAAACGTTTTGTTCCCGATCTGATCGCAAAGGGCTATCAGCTTGTAACCGTATCTGAAATGTACAAAGTAAGAGGAGAGGCTCTCGATCCGGGCACGGTACATATGTATACGGAACCGACCACTGAAAACAGCAGTGAGACGGAGCCGGCTTCCACAACGGAAAGCACCGGGGGAGCTGTCAGTCTGCCATCTGCTGATACAACGCAGTAGACATGCAGGACCTTTTTGACAGATGGAAAAGAACTCTCGGCAAAAAAGAAGATCAGAAGGTTCGTATCAGGGTGATTACAGTCCCAGATACCAGGAAGCCTTTGATATCTTTGAAAAAGCAAAAAAACACATGAAAAAACAGAAAAGAAGAGATAAAATTAGAAAACAGGAGATATCAGGAGAATAATAGCGATATCAAATGCTATATCCATCTAATCTGTTTTTTGCAATTTGCATTTCAAATAGAAAGAAACTATTATAGGTATTGTTGATTAGCACTCGTGTTTAATGAGTGCTAATAATCTGAAAAGAAAAGATAATTTAAATATGCAGGAGGCAATTGTATTATGAAATTAGTACCGTTAGCAGACAGAGTCGTATTAAAACAGCTTGAAGCTGAGACAACTACAAAGACAGGCATTATTCTCACATCATCTGCACAGGAAAAACCGCAGGAGGCAGAAGTTGTTGCTGTCGGACCGGGGACAGAAGAGATCAAGATGGAAGTCCAGGTTGGACAAAAAGTAATCTATTCCAAGTATTCCGGAACGAATGTGACATTGGACGATCAGGAGTATATTGTGGTCAGACATAATGATATTCTTGCCATTGTGGAATAATAGCGCAGACGAATAATACATAAGATAACAGGAGGAAATGATCATGGCAAAAGAGATTAAATATGGTGTAGAAGCCAGAAAAGCTTTAGAAGCCGGCGTGAACCAGCTGGCAGATACTGTTAGAGTAACCCTTGGACCAAAAGGAAGAAATGTAGTTCTTGATAAAAGTTACGGCACACCGCTTATCACAAATGACGGTGTAACGATCGCCAAAGATATCGAACTCGAAGATGCATTTGAAAATATGGGCGCACAGATCGTCAAAGAAGTCGCTACCAAGACCAACGATGTAGCCGGTGACGGTACCACTACGGCAACTGTTCTTGCACAGGCTATGATCAATGCAGGAATGAAGAATATTGCAGCTGGTGCGAATCCTATCATCCTTCGAAAAGGTATGAAGAAAGCGACAGATGTTGCTGTAGAGGCGATTGAACAGATGAGCCAGCAGATCGGCGGCAAGGAACAGATCTCCAAGGTTGCTTCCATCTCTGCAGGAGATGAGGAAGTAGGAGAAATGGTAGCAGAAGCTATGGAAAAAGTGACCAATGACGGTGTAATCACTATTGAAGAGTCCAAGACAATGCTTACCGAACTTGACCTGGTAGAAGGAATGCAGTTCGACCGCGGTTACATTTCCGCATATATGGCTACAGATATGGAGAAGATGGTGGCAGAACTTGAAGATCCATATATCCTGATCACTGATAAGAAGATCAGCAATATCCAGGAACTGCTTCCGCTTCTTGAGCAGATTGTTCAAAGTGGTGCTAAACTTCTTATTATCGCAGAAGATATCGAAGGCGAAGCCCTGACAACACTCATCGTCAATAAACTCAGAGGTACCTTCTCCGTTGTCGGCGTGAAGGCACCTGGATATGGAGACAGAAGGAAAGCGATGCTTCAGGATATCGCTATTCTTACAGGTGGTACTGTGATCTCCGAGGAAGTTGGTCTTGAATTAAAAGATGCAACCATGGATATGCTTGGACGTGCGAAGTCTGTGAAGGTTGAAAAAGAGAATACTGTTATCGTAGACGGTGTCGGCAATAAGAATGAGATCGATGCGAGAATTTCCCAGATCAAACAACAGATTGAAGAGACAACCTCCGAATTTGATAAAGAAAAACTTCAGGAGAGACTTGCGAAGCTTTCCGGTGGTGTAGCTGTGATCCGCGTCGGTGCTGCTACAGAGACAGAGATGAAGGAAGCAAAACTTCGTCTTGAGGATGCTCTTGCTGCTACCAAGGCTGCGGTAGAAGAAGGAATCATCGCAGGCGGTGGCTCTGCATATATCCATGCAGCCAAGAAGGTTGAAAAGATGGCAGAGGACCTTGACGGCGACGAGAAGACAGGAGCACAGATCGTGCTGAAGGCTCTGGAATCTCCGTTATTCCACATTGCAGTCAATGCCGGACTCGAAGGCGCTGTTATCATCAATAAAGTTGCTGAGAGCAAAGAGGGTATCGGCTTTGATGTACTCAAAGAGGAATATGTTGACATGGTCGAAACAGGTATCATCGATCCTGCCAAGGTAACCAGAAGCGCGCTGCAGAATGCTACCAGTGTGGCATCCACTCTTCTGACCACAGAGTCTGTTGTTGCTGATATCAAGGAAGATAATCCGATGCCTCCGATGCCGGCAGGCGGCGGAATGGGCATGATGTAATCAGCCATACCATGTAGAATATTTGACGGGCATACCGCATTGGACGGCTGCCCGTCTTCTTTTTTCAAGAGGTAATGCGATGAAACTGCGGGTGATTTGTTCTGTCATCTTTCTGGCTTTTTTGCTGGCAGGATGTGGGAAGTCCGACTCTGAACAGTATATTGAAACCAAAGAGGATCTGGTCCGTTTTGTACGTGATGGCTTATCGCACGGTCAGGAGGAAGCGGTCTTTAAGACAAAGACCTTGTCTCAGGATGTCATGAAAAATATTAATAAAGGAATGGATGGTTATTACGGGTCAGTAAAAGAATACAAGATCCAATCGAATAAACTGACCGGAACAGACACTGTAACCTTCTTCTATGACCTCAGTGAGAATTATTTTGTGGAGCATAAGATGATGCAGGATGAGGATTGGGAGGCGGATAAAAAGACAGAAACACTGATTGAAGCCTGCAGGGAAGTGATTGCAAAGACTGATCTTAAGTACAAAGAGAGTGACTATTCCAAAGAGAGGGCCATCCATGATTATCTGGTCAGACATACCGATTACGGGGAGCCCGAAGAGGATCCCGACGAGGCATACAGCGCTTATGGAGCACTGGTGTACCACAAAGCCGTATGCAATGGATATGCAGAAGCCATGAAGCTTCTTCTGGATCTTTCAGGCGTGGAAAACAAAATGGTTGTCGGAGAGGCAGGAGGGGAAAATCACGCATGGAACCTTGTACACCTGGATAAAGCATGGTATCATGTGGATGTGACATGGGATGATCCTACTTCAGATGTGCCGGTTTCCGGGAAGGTGGCCGACAATAAGATCATGTTTAATTATCTCAACATCACGGACGAAGAGATCAGCTATGATCACCGTTTTGAGAAAATGGATTATCCAGATGCAGAGGGGACATATTATAACTACTTCAGACTCAATGGCCTTGACTGTGCAGACTATGATCAGTTTAAAGAGATCTGTTCTTTACTGATACGCAAAAAGCCGGGCAGGGAAACCATGCAGGTTCTGATCCATGGATATGATCCGGATGAATATACAAGTGAGACGATGGATTTTATCTTTGAAGAAAGCGGTGCCAGGAGATTCCGCTACTTTACAAGCGGACCGCCCGACAGGACGGGCATGTATATGATACTGTACTATGAGTAATTTCCAGGAGGGAAACGCAGATTTATGACCAAGAAAGAATTTTTAGATGAACTTGAAGAGTGCCTTCGGGGAGAAGTCAGTGAGTATGAACTGGCAGATTCCATGAGTTATTATCAGACCTATTATTCGGATGAAGCCTCTTTGGGTAAATCGGAAGAAGAAATTTCGGCATCTTTGGGAAGCCCCAGACTCGTAGCGCACTCTATCATCGATGCGCATGGGATTCAATCGGTGGGGGAAACCTTTGAATACAGCAGAAGAGGATCAGAAAACACAACGGAAATCTTTGGGGAAGATGACCAGACGCAGGCACCGACAACCATGCAGAGGATAGGGCATATTGCAGTGCTGGTAGGAGGTATTATCGTGTTGGCAGGTATCATTTATCTTGCTGCAAGTATCTTTCTTCCGGTTCTCCTGATCTTGCTGGTTGTAGGATTTTTCGTGAGGTTTTTCCGCGGTTACTAGGTAGTTTTTCAGTTGACAGGACTTATGTTTTGTTATATAATTGACTTCGTTGACGTGGGATCTTAGCTCAGCTGGGAGAGCATCTGCCTTACAAGCAGAGGGTCACAGGTTCGAGCCCTGTAGGTCCCACTTCGCATGTGGCGGGATAGCTCAGTTGGCTAGAGCACACGGTTCATACCCGTGGTGTCGCTGGTTCGAATCCAGTTCCCGCTATTACTTGTTAAGCCCTGTTTATAAGGGCTTTTTTCATTATTACAGGAGATTGAGTTATGCGTATAGGGAATGGATATGACGTACATCGTCTTACAGAAGGAAGAAAACTGATCATCGGAGGGGTGGAGATTCCTTATGAAAAAGGACTGTTAGGGCACTCCGATGCAGATGTTTTGCTCCATGCCGTGATGGATGCACTGCTTGGTGCAGCAGCTCTCGGAGATATCGGAAAACATTTTCCAGATACTGATCCGGAGTACAAGGGGGCAGATTCCAGGAAACTTTTAAAAAAGGTCGGAGAGATGATCAGCGACAAGGCATATTTTATCGAGAATATCGATGCCACGATCATTGCACAAAGGCCGAAGATGGCCCCTTACATTGAACAGATGCGTGCCAATATTGCACAGGATCTGGGAATCCAGACCGGACAGGTAAACGTGAAGGCCACCACGGAAGAGCATCTCGGGTTTACAGGAGAAGGACTTGGCATCAGTGCCAGTGCAGTCTGTCTCTTGTCGGAGATCGTCAACTATGTCGGAGCGGATGTCATGGTGGAGGAAAACAGATGTTGTGGCAATGGCACCTGTCCGATGCTTCAGACTAAAGGAGGAGAGGCATGATCTTTTTTGATGATGGCACGAATCCGGAACTGATCTATGAGATGTGGCAGCGGAATTTTCGTGATCCCGTATCTTACGCAGAATTCTATTTTCAGGAAGTTTACGGAAAAAACAAGGTCATTCTTGAAGAGGAAGATGGAAATGTGCGTGGGATGATTCATCTGAATCCCTACAGAATCTGTATCGGAGACCGTGAGATGCCAGCCTCTTATATCTGTGGCGTTGCCACGGATGAGGAATACCGAAGAATGGGAATCATGCGAAGAATGCTGGAGTTCGCATTTCAAAGTCTTCGAGAGGCAGGTGAGAGTTTTACCTATCTTATGCCGGCAGATGAGAGATACTATCTGCCCTTTGGTTTTCGATTCGGTTCGGCCTGGACCGCTCAGGAAGTCACATTGATCGAAAAGGTTTCGGAAAATGTGGAAGAGGCCGGAGTCCCTCTGACATTTACGGAAGACCCGGACGATGCGGCAGAACTGGCCTTGCTGGAAAACCGGAAAAAGAGAGAAGATTTTGACCTGTATACCAAGATTGATGCTTCCTATCTGGAACGTCTGAAAAAAGAGGCCAGAGCAGATTACGGACATCTTTTCTATGTGTTTGATCAGGAGGAGTACCTGGGACGATTCATTGTCTCTATGGATCATGGGTTTTTGATGATCAGCCAGGTGTTTTGTATGGCAGAGGACCGTCTGTCGTTTATCCGGTCTGTCCTTGCATTTTGCAAAAGAGAGTATCACTATGTTGACTATCAGATGATTCTTGATTCCTCCTGGAAAGAAAACGCATCAGATTTTCCGAAAATAAAACATCCGGGATTCCGACTTCGCTGTCTTCCGGTAAAGCAGGAAGATAAGATCATGTTCCGCATTCTTGACCTGGAAAAAATGGCAGAGTATGTATCGATGAAAGAAGATATGGAGGGAGTCCTTTATGTCGAGGATCCCAATCTTCCTGAGCAGGAAGCAAGATACCGGATGACGGCAAGACAAGGAAGACTTTATGTAAAAAAACTCCCGAGAGAAGGAGACAGTGATTTCGGAAAGATTCCTATCGCCGGACTTACACAGTTTTTGTTCCGAGGGAAGGCAGAACCAGAACTCACGCAGGATCTTACGAAAGAGGGCCATCGGTTTATGCAGGCAGTAAAAATGCTTGACAGATGCTGTATCATGGAGTATGTGTAGTAATTAATACGTTAACATTTAATGATCAATGATGAGGAGAGTATTATCATGAAACTTTATAATACACTGACAAACAGGAAAGAAGAGTTTATACCTGTCAAAGAAGGCAAAGTCGGCATTTATGTCTGTGGACCTACCGTTTATAATTATATACATATCGGTAATGCAAGACCTATGGTTGTCTTTGATACAGTAAGAAGATATTTTGAGTATAAAGGATACGATGTGAATTATGTATCGAATTTTACCGATGTTGACGACAAGATCATCAACCGTTCGATTGAGGAAGGGGTAAGTGCATCGGAAATCTCTGAGAAATATATCGAGGAATGTCGTAAGGATATGGAAGGGTTAAATGTCAAAGAAGCAACCCATCATCCGAAAGCGACCGAGGAGATCGACGGAATGATTGAAATGATCCAGGGGCTCATTGACCAGGATTATGCATATGAAAAAAACGGCACAGTTTATTTCCGTACAAGAAAGTTCAAAGAATACGGAAAGCTCTCCAACAAAAATCTCGATGATATGATCGCAGGAAGCCGGATCGCAGTAAGTGACGAAAAAGACGATGCCATGGATTTTGTGCTCTGGAAACCGAAAAAAGAAGGAGA
>CACZNZ010000203.1 GCA_902782625.1 uncultured Lachnospiraceae bacterium
CGTGGGGGACCGTATCCGCCTGTATACTTTTGCGGATAATCACGATGTGGCCAGAATTTATTCAAAGCTTCGCAATAAGGAACACATGATTCCGGTGACGTTGCTTCTTTATATGATGCCGGGTATCCCTTCCGTCTATTATGGGTCAGAATTCGGGATCGAAGGCGATAAGATGAGAGATTCCGACTGGAATCTTCGGCCTTGTCTTAACCTATCTGATTTTGATGAGGAAGCACCGTTGCCTTCTTTGATGCGTCGTCTTGGTGCGATCAAGGCGGATTTCCCGGAAGCGACATACGGAGATTACCGGGAATTGCTTCTTACGAACCGGCAGTTTGCTTTTGCGAGAACATTGGACGGAAAAGCAATTGTAACAGCCGTCAATAACGACGACCAGCCGGCCCATGTGGAGATCAAACTCCCGGTGGCAGCCTCGCGTGCAGTGAATCTGCTGGCGGCAAAAGATCACTCCGAGGAGGAAGTAAAAGAGGACGAGACGGCAAAAAGACAGGAAATCAAAGACAGATTACAGGAGATCAGTGGCCAGCTTCTTGGTGCATCCGGAGAGATAAAGGAGAGTGCGGCAGGACTTCGGGAAGATACTTTTGGTGTTGATACTGAAAAGGATATCCGAGATCAGGTAAAGCAGCCTTTATTACGGCTTCGGGATACACTTAAGAATCTGGAGAGGATTATCAATGATTATGAACAGTGTGCAGGCATGGCAGTTTCTGCACAGACCCAGATTACTGCAGACTGTGAGACTTTTGAGATCCGTGACGGGAAGCTGATTGCGGACCTTCCGGCGAACCGAGGGATCGTGGCTTATCTGACACAGTAAATAGAAAGAAGTTTCGATAACAGGAGATATGAAAGATGAAGATCAGCGAGATTCATGAAAAGAAAAAGAATGTGCTTTCTTTTGAGATTTTTCCGCCGAAGAAGACGGAAGAATTGGAGAACATCGATGAGACTCTGGCAATCCTTTGCGAACTGGATCCGGATTTCATCAGCGTAACTTTCGGAGCCGGAGGAAGTGCGAATCATAACAAGACCATTGAGATTGCCAGGAAGATCAAGTATGATTATGGGGTAGAACCAGTGGTTCATCTTACCTGTCTTTCTTATGATAAGAGTGAAATAGATTCTTTTGTCAAAACTCTGAATGAGGAAGGAATAGAGAATGTCCTTGCTCTGCGGGGGGACCGCAATCCGAAGGTTCCTGAAAAAGATGAATTCAGACATGCTTCAGATCTGACAGCCTATTTGAAAGAAACCACGGATCTTTGTATTGCCGGAGCCTGTTATCCTGAATGTCATCCGGAATCTCCCGACAGGGTATCCGAGATGCGATATCTCAGGAAAAAGGTAAAGGCAGGTGCGCAGGTTCTGCTGTCTCAGTTGTTTTTTGACAATGACTACTTTTATCGTTTTGTGGAAGATTGCCGGATCGCAGGAATATATGTACCGGTAACACCGGGAATCATGCCGGTGATCAATGCGGCACAGATCAAAAGGATGGTTACTTTATGTGGGGCTTCTCTGCCGGAGAGGTTTGAGAAAATCATCCATAAATATGAGACCAGAAAAGAAGCACTTTTTGACGCGGGCATGAGCTATGCCATCAGCCAGATCATTGATCTTCTGGCAAATGATGTGGATGGCATTCATCTGTATACAATGAATAATCCGGTTGTGGCACGCAAAATCTGTGAAGGAATCCGCAATATTATCTGATAAAAAGATGCGGCATAAGGAATGGAGTAGATTATGAGTAATGTTTTATTGACAGGAGGAGCCGGATTTATCGGTTCCCATACAGCCGTGGAGCTCCTTGATGCGGGGGAGGATGTGGTGATTGTCGACAATCTTTCCAACAGCGAAAGAAGCGTCATTGACCGTATTGAGAAGATCACTGGAAGGCAGCCTGCATTTTACAAGGTGGATGTGGCAGATTCCAATGCTATGGATCGTATATTCTATGAGCATGAGATTGATGCTGTCGTACATTTTGCAGGATATAAGGCCGTAGGAGAG
>CACZNZ010000204.1 GCA_902782625.1 uncultured Lachnospiraceae bacterium
AAGCTGTTCCGCTTCAGAAAGCAGCAGAGGATGCAGAGCTTTTCATACGCGAGGGAAAATATGATGATGCCTATGACCGTATTTATACTGCATTTTCTGATTATATGAAGTATGTTCAGCAGAGTGATGTTGGAGACAGGACCAAAGCCATCCTTCTAAGTACAGGAGGGATCCTGGATGCGATAAATGAAGCGAGAAATGATATTACAGCAGCCCAGCCTGACGGACAGCGAGTTGAAAAAAGAGAAGCACAGTTAGCTGTAAGTCTGATAAATTCAATTGCAGAGTATGTGATAGAGATTAAGTAAAGACAGAAAGAAAAACTCCGAATCGAGAGGTTGGATCGATCCGGAGTTTTTAGTTTGTGAAAATGTATGGCGTATGCAAAAGCAGGTCAAAAAGCCTGCTTTTGCATTTTTTAGAAACATATTTTCAGGAATGCTTTTGTTGAAAGTCTCATCCTGAGCCGATGATAGACTAATTATAACTATGCAACTATTACATAAAGGTGGAAAACATGAAAAACAGAATAAATACATTACTGATACTATTGATTACAGTCAGCATGATTGTGATTCCACAGGAACTGAGCTGGATTGCAAATTATTCAGCTAATAATGTTGCGAGTGCAATTGATGAAAGCAATTATCCGCAATCACCGGTTCCGTATGACGAGATAGCTGAGGAAGAAACTGTTAAGATAGAACCTTCAGAATATGAAGAACCGGAACAGCCTTCTTTCGAAGAGAAGGCTTATAACGCTGATACTATCACCGAGGATGCTGAGACACAGAAAGCCTACAGAGACTCGGTAGATTATGTTGATAATAAAATTGTTTTCTCTATGCTGGATTACAGGGAGAAAGGCGCTAAGGTGCAATACCTGACAGACACTTCTGAACTTTGCCGCAAGTATAAGCTAAAGAAAGTGGAGCTTGTGCTTGATGTGAAGACCGATAAGGCGGAGAAGAAAGATGGTCTTGTGGCAAATCAGGTGTTTTACTCAGCAACAGTCAAGACAGACGATATTTGGGCAGTTGTTGATAAAATGGCAAAAGAGGATGGCGTTCTGTCAGCTGAGCCGGATTTCGTATGGGAATCAGCAGCGGAAGACGATATGCAGGTAGTCTCACAGGAAGAACTCGAATTCTCCGACTGGAATAAGCACGGAATAAATGTTAATGAAATCTGGGGAAGTTTGACAGAAGACGCAACACCTGGTGAAGGCGTTGTAGTTGCTGTAATTGATACAGGTGTTGACTACAATCACAACGACCTTAGGGACAGCATGTGGATTAACCCAGGCGAAATTGCTGACAATGAAGTAGATGATGACGGTAACGGATATATTGATGACGTATACGGCATCAATCTTATAGATTTGAATAGACAAGGCGACCCGATGGACGACCACGGTCATGGCACACATGTTTCAGGAATCATAGCAATGGCACCGGGCAATGGCGGCGGAGTCGGTATCGCTTATGGCGCAAAAATCATGGCAGTTAAGGCGGGACAAGCAAATGGATCATTTGCATCAACAGATATCGCCAAGGCAATACAATATGCATCAGCAAATGGCGCAGACGTAATAAATATGTCATTCGGAGGAGCAGGAATGTCTGCCTTGGTTGAAGCTGCGCTTGAGGATGCATTTGGAACTTGTGTATTAGTTGCAGCTGCGGGTAATGACGGCCTCCCGACAAAAGACTATATGCAAGAGCCAAAAAAAGACATATATCCAGCAGGATATAGCTATGTTATTGGAGTAATGGCATCCAGCGGGGATGCTCTTGCTGGTTTTTCTAACTGGGATTTTTTGGAATATAGAAACTGTGAGTACGAAATAGCGGCGCCTGGAGTAGAAATAATGAGTACCATTCCTAAAAATCGTTATGCTAAATGGAGCGGTACATCTATGGCAGCACCGTTAGTTGCGGCGGCAGCAGCAATAATAAGAAGAGAAAAGCCTGATAAAGCAAAGTTTTCATCACGGTACATAATGGGACAACTTTGTGGAGCAACAGAAAAAAAAGTTTTTGGTCGTACGAGGGATTATCCTGGGCTAGACATCCTTGACAGCTTACATAATTCTCCAGCACCAAAACCAGTTCTTTACGATGCGTGTGCATTTGACTCAATAGAAATATCTGAATCAAATAATGGCGATGGAGTTGTGCAAGCTGGTGAAACGATTGATTTGGGATTGGCTCTTAGAAACTATTGTGGCATAGCAAAAGACGTTCAGATTACAGTGGATGTGGAGTCTATTGGAGGAGTAGATAATCCATACATAGAATTTGAAAGAAACAGTATAGAACTTCCGTCTG
>CACZNZ010000205.1 GCA_902782625.1 uncultured Lachnospiraceae bacterium
AATTGAAAAGTATTCTGCATTGGTATCGAAGGAGACGATACAGGAAAACGAATATAATCTGAATATCACCAGGTATGTTGATTCAGCGGATGATCCGGAAAAGTGGGATATCCGTGCTACTATGTTCGGAGGAATCCCGGAAAGTGAAGTCGATGCCTTTGAAGAATACTGGGAGGCGTTCCCTGGACTCAGAGATGCTTTGTTTGAAAAAGCGTCCGAAGGTTATCTCCAGCCATGCACAAACGATATCAAAGGAACGATTGATTCTTTTGATAGTGTTGAAGCATACAGAGTGGCATTTACCAAGGCGTTTGATGGATTCTATGATACGCTCCAGGGGGATCTGATCGATGGCGTGCTAGATGTAGTTGCTGAACAGGAAAAGGAGAAGATTACAGAGGATATTTTCGGCAGGATTGATCCAGTCAAATTAGCAGATCGGTATGTTGCCTATCAGGTGTTTGCAAAATACTGGGATATCATTTCCGCTGATATTGAGATGCTTCAGACGGAGGGGTTCCAGGTTATCACTCAGGTGGATCCGAACATGGTCATAAAAAAGAATAACAAGAATGATGACGATGATGAGGTGACGGAAGTACAGGACGGCTGGAAGGGGCATATCCTGCCGTTTGAGCTTGTTCAGGAAAGACTTATGCCGGATGAAGTGGAAGAGATAAGGACTCTGGAAGAGCGGTTGTCTGAAATCGCCGGAGAATATACAGAGATCATCGATTCGCTGGATGAGGATGAAAAGCAGGGAAGCTTTTTGAATGATAGTAACGATGCTTTTGTGACAAAGGAACTGAAGGCGGCATGTGATGAAATCCTGCAGGATGTTGAGAGTGAGGAGATTAGCGCTCTTAACAAATGTATGACTATGTCAAAAAAAGAGCAACTGGCCTTTATAAAAACCTGCACTGCCGTGGATTGGGATAAAATCGACAAAAACAAGGATGGTTCTTGTAAGAAACCTTCTCTGACAGGCAGAATACAGCAACTGAAAATGGAGTACGAGTTCCCAGAGGATTCATATGAGAACAAACTGTTATCTGCTTTGCGTTTAACCGATGAAGAAAGCGCAGTGAAGAAAGATGTGAAGCAGAAGAAGGAAGCGCTTCATATCAAGACAAAAGAGGTTATCGAAGGCCTTTCAGAAGACGAGGCGCTGCAAATTGTGGAACAGAAGTGGATAGCGCCTCTCGTCCATGATTTAGATAATATTTCTTCCTCAATTGTTTCAGAGGTAATAAGTAAGATGGAATATCTTGCATTAAAATACTCAACAACGCTGCATGATATTCAGCAAGAAAAAACAGATGTTAGTACTAATCTGGCCGAGATGGTTGGTATGTTGACTGCAGATGGATCTGACTATGAAGGCTTGATGGAATTTCAGAAAATACTGGGAGGATATGTATGATGAAAAAATATGCTCCTGAGATTAGATTGAATGGATTTGATGATGACTGGAAGAAGAAGCATTTATCCGATGTTGCTGACATATATGATGGTGTTCATCAAACCCCTCAGTATACGGATAAGGGCATAATGTTTTTGTCCGTTGAGAATATCTCAACATTGACCTCAAAAAAGTTTATCTCGGAAGTGGCTTTTGCAAGGGATTATAAGATATATCCAGAACGTGGTGATGTCCTTATGACAAGAATTGGGGATGTGGGCACCACAAATGTTGTAGAAACATCAGAAAAGATAGCTTTCTATGTCAGTTTGGCATTGCTGAAGCCAAAGAATGTAGATTCATACTTTCTTAGCAATGTCATTCAGTCTCCCTTGTTCAAAAAGGGATTAAGAGAAAGAACGTTGTTGACGGCTGTTCCACAAAAAATCAATAAGGATGAGATAGGAAAAGTAGATATAATATTGCCAGATTCTAATGACGAGCAATCTCAAATTGGATCATTTTTTAAGAGAATCAATGGTCTGATCCTAATACATCAGCAAGAACTTCAGAGACTTATTTGTCTTAGGAAGGCTATGATTGAAAAGATGTTCCCCCAGGACGGCGCAGATGTTCCAGCTGTCAGGTTCGGGAAGTATAAGAAACCGTGGCGCCTTTGCCAGTTCTCTGAGATATTTACAGAACGTCATATTATTGACACGATATCTGATGAGTACCCGCAGCTGGCCTTTACGATTGAAGAAGGCGTGATAAGACCGGAGGATAAGAAGACAAATAAGAGAGATTTTCTTATCATAGATAAAGCAACAAAAAAGTATCTGCAGACGGAGTATGATGACATTATCTATAACCCTGCGAATGTGATTTACGGAGCAATCCACAGAAATGCTTTGGGGAAGGGCTGTGTCTCTCCGATTTATAAGATATTCTATACGGATCAGGATTCTACCTTTATGGAGTGCATTGTAAGGCATCCGCGATTCATCAAGGAAATATCGCGGAGTATGGAAGGAACTGTTAAGAAGCTGAGGACTTTGAAGCCGAAAGCATTTCTGGAAATGAGTGCCTATATTGCACCGACGATAGAGGAACAGCAGCAGATAGGAGAATATTTCCGTCAGATGGATCGCCTCATTGAAATTGAGAAGGAAGAACTGGAAAAGATAAAGCATATAAAGAGCGCGTGCTTGGAGAAAATGTTTGTGTAGAAGGAGGTGCCGGACGTGATCTTTGATAAAGAATCTGATTTTGAAGAAGCCGTCATAGGCGTCCTGGTAGAGCGCGGATGGGAGCCGGAGGTAATCCGTCATCCAACGGAAGCGGATCTGCTAAAAAACTGGGCAGATATTCTGTTCAATAATAACAGACAGAGGAACTGTCTGAATGAGTGTCCGCTAACGGATGGTGA
>CACZNZ010000206.1 GCA_902782625.1 uncultured Lachnospiraceae bacterium
CCTGCGACTTCAGCACATTCGCAAGGCCAAGGTCTTCATGGATCTTTCGGAAAAGACCCTCTGCTTCCCGGTAATGTGCTCCCGCCTCTTCCAACTTATCGGTTCGCATCTCCAGATTTCCGCAATATTCTTTTATGTTTGCGGCTATATAGTCATCAGTAAATTCAATCTCATCTGCCACTCTAGATAGAACGAACTGCGCTTCATATGGACACACATTATAATAATCTCGTAACCTCTTATGTAACTCCCAAATACCTTTTTCATCATTCATCTGGACCAACTGGTCCATAAAGAAGACAGCATTCGGCATCTGCCTTACCATCTTAATGTCTTCATCTGTTCCCCTGATTTCTTTTCTTTTTACAGGATATATGCTCTTATAGTAATCAAGAAGTTCACTTATAACAGCCCCTATGTCCTCATTATACTTCTCCGTCTTCTTGATATATTCCCGCAGAGTCGGCTGCATGGATAGCATCCCTTCCTCCATGTGGACCACGCCTAGATTCAAAAGCTTTTTTCTTGCTTTCAGTGAATCAGAAATGACCTTTCTTGTTGTTTCAGTAGATACAGAATCAGGGAACAGAGTAAAAAGCTCCCACAGATACCTGGCTGCCTCATCAGCTTTAATCTCTTCATAGGTGATGTTCAAAGCCGTCATTAGAGACTCATGCCTCGGATTGCCCATGCCTGTAACTCTCGCTTTCTCCCATGTCTCCATAAGTTCATTAAAATCAGATACATAACCCCTCTGTTTGGCCACAAGAACAATGGTCAGAGCATAATTATGCAGTTTATGTTTCACAAAGCCCTTAATATCTTCGTCAATCCCTTCTCCCCAAATCTCAGTGAATAAAGCTGTTGCAGCATCATCATCCAGTGTTTTAAGATCAAGCTCCTTTATTGTAATATCGATATCCAACCTATACCTGGAACTAATAAGGATTGTGACAGAATCGTGTGTTACGCAACGCCTCAGGAATTCAAAAGCCCTCCTGCGTTCTTTCTGTTCAGTCTTCGTCTCACTGATGATATCCTCAAAATTATCAAGATAAAGGACTCCATTCAGTTCTGCAAGTACCTGATCCTCGATCAAATCGACTGAGTCATCTGCTCCAACAGGTATTTTAAGAGCTCCGGCAGTCCTCCTGATCAGCTGGTTGAAATCACGGCATTCGATAAGGTTCACGGCTGTATAATGCAACGGTAGCCTTGCCAGCACTTCTCTGCAGAACTCAGTCTTACCGATCCCGCCTTCGCCACGTACTAATATTATTTTATGTATCCCTATCCAGCTCATAACTTTGTCAATATCAGCCTGACGCCCCTGAAAAGGGAAAGGATGAGCAAGATTAAATACGCCTTCTGTGGAGATAAACTTTTTTCCTTCTGTAAACGAATTACTAACATTTACAACTTTAGGGACTATTTCATTATTTCTATCCAGCCTTAATATGACTTCATTTAATTTATCAATTATTTTCAGCACAGGATCATCATCCATCCTTCTTCCAAGCTCCAGAATCACACCTCTTGCAATTTTCTTTGAGAAATTAGAGACATCAGCAAGCATGACTTTCTTTTCTCTGCAAGCATTGGCTATGTGTTTTTGCACAATAATAAAGCTGTCCCAATTATAAGGATCAACAGCAAAATTATAGCCACATAGGACTGTCTTAAGAGACAGTATCTCATCGCTGTGCTTTATGGGAAGCGCATTCTTTTCAATAACTTCATTCCATGCCTCATGGCAGTGTCTGGCAACTATTGAGCGAATAGAGTCCCGGCTCTGGTCCTCTTCTTTAACTGTGCCTCCCAAGGATTCTATTGCATCTCTTACAACTTCAGCCTTTCCTGGATCCAAAGTTCCAACTAACACGCCTGCATAAGCTGTCCATGATATAGCTGTTACAGTTGTTTCTTTTAAATCTGTAGTGTAGTCAGACATAATACGCCCCTCCATGATTTCCTATTACTAATATACCACTCAAATCATTATGCCCACAACGAAAAAAGGGCCCGGCCAAAGCCGGGCTGTGTAAAAACTATCTTTAATTCATGATATTAAGTTATCATATTCTGCAAGGGGGATTTTTCGCGATTTTGGACATCACTTTATTCAGTGATATCCTCTTGTGCCTCACTTGATCAATCATGTTGGCAACTCGCTGAGTTGACATAGATATGCTCTGCTTGAATGTCCTGGGATTGCTCTTTATACTGTCATAGCAGTATTGAGAAA
>CACZNZ010000207.1 GCA_902782625.1 uncultured Lachnospiraceae bacterium
ATTGAACAGCAGGTTCCTGCACTGGCAGCCGCTGCCATGATTCACGCGGGAGCTACTGTAATCGATTCCCTTCCCCATGGTTCTTTCTTCCATGCTACCGGAGGATCTGTAAATATGAGTATCGGTGACCGCATGAAACTGATTCCTTTTGAAGCCATGGTGGGACTCACCAGTACCATAATCAGTGTCGTATTATTCCTGCTCTTTCAATAAATCCCCAAAAGAGATATTATCGCCGTAATGTAAAAAACACCAGAATAAAAACACCGCAGAACAACGAGAATCCTTTATCTCATATCCCGTTTTGCGGTGTCTTTTCTTTATCAATTCTTTTTTTAGGAATGCTTCTCTTTAATCAAGGATTCTTATTTCGAAAATCTTTTCATGTGACTCAAAATCCTCCTAATCCCCTATGGCCATATACTGTAAGGCCATTCAAAGAATTATCCCATGCGGAAAATTCTTCATCATTAAGTTCCACATCCCAGGAGTCCAGATTTTCAATAATGCGATCCTTATTCTTTGAACCGGGGATGGGTACTACATTCGGATACTTATGCAACATCCATGCCAGAGAGATCTGTGCCGGTGTTGCATTCTTTTTCTTTGCAAAGTCTTTCAGCAGCTCCACGATAGGCTGATTGCCTTTGATATTTTCCCTGGACAGCTGCGGTACCCAGTTCCTTACATCGTCACTTTTCTCAAACTGGGTCTGAGGTGTAATTTTTCCCGACAGAAGACCACTGGCAATAGGTGAAAAAGGTACAAAGCCGATATTGTTCTCTATACAGTAGGGGATTATCTCTGCCTCACTGTCCCTTTCTACCATGGAGTAGATGTTCTGGATTGCTGCAAGTGGGGTTACTTCCTGTGCGCGGTCGATAACATCCACATCGACCTGAGATAGTCCCCAGCCTCGGATCAGACCCTCATCGATCAGTCTGCCCATCGCTTCTGCCACTTTCTCCACAGGAACTCCACTCATTCTATGCAGATAGTAAAGATCTACATAGTCTGTCTGCAGTCTGTCGAGAGATCCCAGCAGATGCGAACGGCAGACACTTCGATATCTCTTAACATTCTCGTTTTCAATTGATGACACCTCTTTTATTCTGCCGGTGGCATATATACTTCGATCGAGTAGTTCCCTGCAAGAGAATATCCTTCCATGGTTCATAGAGATCCGCAATCCAATAATATAACTTTGATATGGAGAAGAGCCAGGGATCGTAATGGCATTCCAGCGACAAGAGCATGCATTCTCAATTCTTTCTTTACCATAAGCTATCTAACTTCTCTTACATATTGTCCCCATTGTCATAGTCTAAATGATTTTACATCCGACTCATCACCCATGCAAAAGCCCTGGCTGTTCGCAAATCCGACTCTTGAAAATGATTTCCTTTATTCCATTCGAGGATACAGTCCGCCCCGGCATCCTTTAAAATCATCTGGCCCTGACGGATGGCATCCCCAACCCTGGCCATAACGGGATTCCTGGTCTGCTCTTCTCTGTCGCCAAGGCTCAGATAGACTGTCCCGGCATAAAGGTAATTTTTCTTCATATATTCTATAAAATGAGGATACCAGATGGATGGAGAAGCTGCTGCAACCCCATTAAAATAGTCTGTCTGATAAGCCGACCAAAGGGCAAAAAGACCGGCCAGAGAGTAACCTCCGATAATCAGCTTTTGCTTTGGCTTCTTATCTTCCCTGATTAAACCGGGAAGGATTTCATCAAGAATAATATGTAATGTCTCTTCTGCCTCACCGGCAAAATCCTCTTTCCCGAACACTGCCGGTGCCGGCCATGGAGACAGATCATGGTTCCAGTCATTTACCTTGACAGCCTGAAGACAAAAGTCTTTTCCCGGACATAATTCTCTTATACCAGAGACCTCCCGTTCAATCAGGCCCATGTCATGATCATCGACCATCTGAAGAAGGATGATGTCTGCATCCTTGGAACCAAACTCATGTGATTGAAATTTCATTATTTCCCCCTGTATCACGAATCAAGAATCTCTCTGCGGAACATTCTGACATCCTGATGATAGAAAAAAGCCACTCCCATTGAAAATAGACAGAACTTAACAAGGGCAAAATCCTTCCAGCTGCTTTTTCTCGCATACCGATTACCAAGATCCAGGAGTTTCTTCATACCAATCACCTCC
>CACZNZ010000208.1 GCA_902782625.1 uncultured Lachnospiraceae bacterium
ACTAGCATCAAAAGCGATAAAAAGAGTTCCTTCGGAAAAGGCAAAAGGAGACAAGAGTCTTAAATCAAACGGTAAAGGAATCGTAAAGGCACAGGACTACGATGATGCTCCATACGAGGCTTCTTATTCAGGAAGACCAACTATTGCAATTTTGGACTCTGTAGGGGATGATAGTGAGCTCTATTGGTATTATAATCTTATACCAAACACGGGTGATTCTATTAAGGTAAACACAGATGAAGGTTTAGTTGAGTTTAAGTTGGCTGAGTATGAAGATGGAGACTGGTACTTTGAAAGTCCTGATGATCCTGATGATTGGCTGACTATTGACTATATAGATGGCTATGATGATAGTAAACCAGTAACAATGTATGTGTATCATCAAGCGTGGGATGAAGAGGAAGAGGATTATGTTGTAACGTGGAGTGCAAATGTTTCTATAACCAAATATTCACTTCAAAACGATGTTTCGAAGATAACTTTCACACCTGCAAGCATTAATCTGGTTGCAGAAGATATTATCAGCTATGATGAGGGAGTGCCGTACTACTCATTTTATAATAGAAGTGTACACAAGGCAGGCGGAGAGGAATGGAAATCCCCATACGCATTGGGCGATGTACTGACAGTGTATTTTAAAAATGGATCAACACAGACTTTTACAAACCAAAACAAGCTGTACGAGGGTTATACGGCGGACGGTAGCCATTATTCATATTATGACGATAGATTTAACTATAGCAATTCGTATCTATACCCAAATGTATACAATGATACGTTAACTCTCGGCAACAATGTTGTCACCATATCTTATCATGGAGTCAAAACAACAATCAATGTGACAGTAGAGACAGCTGCCCAAAAGGCCGCAAGAGAGAAAGCAGAAGCGGAGAAAGCAGCAGCGGATGCAGCAGCGGCAGCAGCGGCGAAAGCAGCAGCAGCGAAAGCAGCGGCAGATGCAAAAATGAAGAGCATAAAAACTGTTAATGTAAACAAAGCTTCTGTCACTGCTAAGACGATTGGCAGCGCCATTGCAGCGGCCGGTGGATCGAAAGCCTATGTCAAAAAAATCGTTCTTGGCAAAAAAGTAAAGAAGATCAGTAAAAATGCTTTCAAAGGTACAAAAGTTACGACAGTAGAGGTCAGAACCAAGAAGCTCAAAGCAAAATCAGTAAAAGGATCGCTCAAGGGTTCCAAGGTTAAGACGATACTTGTTCGTGTCGGTAAAGCCAAGGCTAACAAGAAGTACAAAAAGCTTTACAAGAAAATCTTTACAAAGAAAAATGCTGGCAAAAAAGCCACCGTTAAATAGAATCAGACAAACAACTAATAACATTACAAGGTTAATGACGGTTTCGAAATGAATAATTTTTACAACCATCTAATGAATAAGAACAACAAAAAGGCCATAATCATTATGGCCTTTTTGTTACTGTGCTCGTTTTCATCAGTTTCTACGGCTAAAGATACACGTACGACTGACAACGGTCAGGTAGTCATTATTTATGAGGAAGACAAAGTGTCAGAAGAAAAGCCGGAAGAAATACTCGATGAAGCACTGGGCAATGACTATACGATAGAAGATACCATAGTAGTAGATGCTGCAGATGAATCGGAAAAAGACATAACAGTAGGGGTGATTTCTTCAGAAAATTATAATTCTGAGGAACTCCTGGATATTCTTCACGATACAGATGGTATCAAATATGTCGAGCCAAATTACATTTTCAAGGCATTCACTTTGCCCGCCTGGAATGACAGCTATATGAAAGATGCATGGCACCTTGGAGAACAGGGAATCAATGTAGACAAAGCGCCTGTTCCCGCCCAGGGAAGCAATCCGATTGTAATCGCTGTGATGGATTCAGGAATCGCTTACAATCACCCGGATATTAAATCACGTATGTGGCAAGCACCGGTATCCGTGGAAGAAGGCGGTGCATACGGCCTTGATTGTGTTGATCGCGACGATGATCCTTATGATGAGAATGGGCATGGTACACATTGTGCAGGAATTATCGCTGCATCAGCAGATAACGGCGAAGGCATCGCCGGAGTCACAGGCAAAAATGAAGTGCAGCTTTTGTCCGTCAGGGTGCTTGACGAAGCAGGAAAAGGAGAACTTGCAGATATCATCAAAGGGTATGATTACCTGATAGAAGCCAAAAAACAAGGCGCGAACATCAAGGCAGTTAACTGTTCTTTTGGAACAGAAGAAAAATCAAGTCTATTGGATTACGTGATCAATCAGGCCGGAGATAACGGCATCCTTACTATCGCAGCGGCAGGGAACGAATCTAAAGACAATGATTTCAATAACACCATGCCGGCGAATTCCAATTCTCCATATGTCATATCAGTGGCAGCTTCTGACGAGGAAGGCAGACTTGCATCATTTTCTAATTATGGAAAAGAAAATGTCGATGTCGCTGCACCCGGAAGTAACATCCTTTCAAGTGTATCATACGATAATTATGCCCCATATCTCTATGATACATCACGCATACGTGCAAACACGGATGTGTACGGTGAGTTCGGCGGAGCTGAAATAGGTCGCGATTCAGAGACAGGGAAACAGTCAGTAAAACCTGTCTCAGGGACAGATTATGAAGGGAATGCTATCACCGGTATTGAAACATTCGGAGAATCAAAAATGTATTCTATCTCCAGGGGCAGCAGCAGTGCGCAGATGAATCTTAGCATCACAAATGGCAGCGAACACGGAGCATTTCCGTCAGGCAATAACAGAGAAAGCCTGCGGTGGACCATAAAGAATCCAGGTTACGGAGAAAAATACATCCTGTTTTTCCCCTATGAAAAACACAATGCTTCGCCTTATGTCAGCGTAGTATACAAGACACAAACAGAACTTGATCCCACTAGCGGTGGCACCATGTACCTGGGGGATATCATAGTGCAAGAAGCCGAAGGCGGGAAGATTCAATACTCTGTATCGTCAGAAGGAGTCAACTCAACAATAGACGTCGACAAAACATGGAACAGCATATGGCGGTCATCGGAAATGGAAGACATACTGTATGCACCTGAAAATGTAAGCGGACTCCAATACGGATCTTACGGGCTCGGCTTTGTCTACGAGGCATGGGATAATGGAGATGTCACGATAGATATCAGTTCACTTGCTATCTCGACAAAGAATCCTGATGTAAATACTTTTGGGAAGTATGATATCTTTTCAGGAACATCAGAAGCAGCCCCGGTTGTATCTGGGGCAATTGGACTGATTGCCGCACAGAATCCCCAAATGAATGCAGAGTCATTAAAGACAGTATTGCTAAACACGACAAAAAAACAAGAAAGCCTCCAGGGGAAATGCGTAACAGGCGCAACGGTGGACTTTGCAGCATACCATATACCGGAACCGCCTAATGGCGATGAAGCCACCATCAACAAAGAGAACACCGGCGAAAGCAAGAAAACTACGGTTGTGAATGATGAAAAAACAAAGTTCACCTGGAGCGGAAAAAAACTGACATCAAAAATAAAGGTCATGACTCGTAAACCACTCTCAAAAACAAAGATGCCTAAGCAATTCCGCATAAAGAAGCAAAAAGGCAAAGCACTTCTAAAGTGGAAAAAGGTTAAAGGTATCAATGGATATCTGATCTTCCGTAAAACCGGAAAAGGCAGATTCCTACAGATAAAAAAACTTTCTTCCAGGAAAATAAAATATATCGATAAAACTGTCAAAAAGGGCAGAAAATATCAATATATTATTGTCAGTTACAAGAAGGTGAAAGGGTCCAAAGCAGTACGCATATCACCGGCAACCAAAGCGAAAAAATTCAGAGCATACTAATTCTGATTAAAAACCAGGAGGTATATGATGAAACATAAATTTATAAAAGATAAAGAATGCAAAAAAGAAGTTGTCCGCTATGCAAAACTGATGGATGAAAAAGGGCTGGTCAATTCCCTCGAGGGGAATCTGTCCGTCCTCGACCGGGAAAGCGGCCTGATCTACATCACCCCATCAGGGGTCAGAAAACGCTGGCTCGACGAAGAAAGCGTAGCTGTTGTCGATAGAGACGGAAACCAGGTTGACGGCAAACTCCGGCGCTCAAGTGAGATTCTGCTCCACGAGGCAGCCTTACGTGCACGACCAGACTGCAATGCAGCGGCACATATTCATGCTCCTTATCTGACAGCCTACGCATACTGCGGAAAAGACATCGAGATAAAATGCTCCACAACATTTGCCATTGTCTTTGAGAAGATTCCCTGCCTTCCCTATGGAGAACCAGGGACCAGCCATATTGCCGACGGCATCGAAGATCTGATTCGCGAATACGACCTCATCCTGCTGGCCAATCACGGATGCCTCGCCGTCGGGAAAACCCTCGAAGACGCCTGCAAACTGGTTGAAGCAGCTGAAGAAGTCCTGAAAATCTGCCATCTGACCAAAGAAATCGGCCCCGTCCAGGATCTTACCGACAGCCAGCTCGAATCCATCTACGAAAATCATCCCGGCAGCCGCAGAAATCAGAAAAGATCCTGATTCATAAGATAAGCTGAAATACGAATATTCAATTGTTCATTCTGGCAGCAGCACATATCCCGACGGATCGCTGCTGCCAATCTTTTGCTTTTACCTCAAAAACAGATCAATGATACTGCTGATCAGAGCCATATCCAAGCACCGATCCGGTTTTTCATAAGTGAAGATTACGTCGTGAAACGGATAAAGACCGTTACTCAGATAAAGATCCAGTTTTCTTATAAATGACGCTCTGTATTCCGGATCAGACAATAACCCCACATGTTCATGATACTTATACCTTTCCTCTGACGGCACATAAACCTTAAAATCCGGGTGAATCACCGTATAATCACTGAGTATAAGTTCAGGTTCATATTCGAAAGTTATTCCTTTCGCTGTATAAAGATCTGCAATCATAGCTTCCACCCTTGATCTCACCATTATGCCACAGGATGCTTTGCACCATTTTCCTTCTTCACGGTAAACAGTCTGTTTCAATTTTGCCTGCTCCTGATAAGCTTCCGGAAGACTATTCTGTATGGCAGTCGAATCACACACTTGATATCCCTTAGCCAATTGCTCCATCAATTCGATATTATTCTCCAGTATCTCAGCCATCTCCTGAAATACCCTCCTTTTCCTCAACTGAGAAACCATGGGGTTGGATTCTGGCCCCAGGTAGATCTTTTTTCCTTGACTGTATGACTGAAAATACTTCTTTCCATTACGAGTATAAAAACTAAGACTGCCACCAGGTAATTGTTTAAGTTCTTTTTTACATTTCTCCAATCGGGATTTTTCCAAATTAATGTTTTCATTAAATATAATAGGATTCATACCTGTTCCTCCTTGATATGTAATATTATAACAGATATAGTGAAAAATGCAAATTAATATTTTTTATAGTGATGATTAATTGTATGTATATCTTATTAAATATCCGCAAAGGTAAGGAACAGGGATACCGATTCGGGTAACAGTCAGGTTTCGCTATGAAGTTTTCCGCAGATAGCGGAAAAACCAAGGGAGGAGAAAGAGAATTCCCCGAATCGGACTAGGACAGAGAGAGGGGAAGGCAAGGAACAGAAGTACCGATTCGGGTAACAGACAGGTTTCGCTATGAAGTTTTCCGCAGATAGCGGAAAAACCAGAAAATTCCCCGGGAAGCGCCGCTTCCCGGGGGTGCATCATTAAACTGATATCTTATTTCTGAAGTTCTTTTTCATAAACCAGGCGGACAGCTCCAATCATATAAAGAGACCCAAAAACACAGATAACTTCAGTTTTATCGTTATAGTCACTGCTGTCACCAATGATTCCTGCTTTTTTAGAGTCAGATTGGTCTGCCCCAGCCAGTAGTCCGAGGCGGGACAGGGCATCTCTGATGTCCTGACAGGGCGTTGCCTTGCAGCCGTCATCGCGCAACTGTGCTGCAAGATCGGCAGCGGGAAGGGCGCGGGGACTGTCGGGGGTGAGGGTATAGAATTCGCGTGCGATGGGTTCCATCGTACGCATCATTGGCAGATAGTCTTTGTCAGCCAGGACACCGGTGATAAAGGTGATCTTCTGGTCGGGGAAGAGCTGGTCGAGGCTCTTCCGGAGGGAGCGGACACCTTCGGGGTTGTGGGCACCGTCGATGATGAAGACGGGATCTGTGGAGAGAACCTCCATGCGTCCCTGCCACCTGGTGGCAGCGAAGCCGTCGGATTCCGCCTCTGGCGAGATCTGGAAGCCTCGTGTCCGAAGGACATCAAGTGCCGCCGCCGCAAGCATCGCATTTTCAATTTGATGAGTGCCGGGCAGACTGATGTGATATTTTTTCCCAAATGCCCGGAATGTCTGGCCATCGATTCCGCTATGGTGAAGCTCCGCTTCTTCTGGATGGATAAAAGTTAAGGCAGCATGTTGCTGTTGACATTTTTCGCGGATAACCTCAG
>CACZNZ010000209.1 GCA_902782625.1 uncultured Lachnospiraceae bacterium
ATCAAGAGAGCTCGTCAGGAGAAGGATTATCAGATGGCAGCTACAGTATTGACAGCAGCTCAGTCAGCAGCTACATGGCAGTTCTCAATCCTTTCTAAGAATGGAACAATGCCTACGATTACTGGTTCTACTCCTGCTGGTAATGGTACAACAGTTATGAGTTTGATCGGAGATGCTAGCAATAAGGTTTCTGACATAAGCTTTAATGCTAATGCAAATGGTATTATTACCGATGGTACTGTTAAGATTAATGGCTATACATATAGCTGGAATGCAGCAAACGCATCTTGGACAGCAGAGTCTGCAGCAGCAGCATAATTCTAATAACTGATACGAATTAGCTTATTAAATCTAAAGGAAGCCGGGGATTCGTCCCCGGCTTTTTATTTGCTAGTGTTGTTAAAGTATTATAATTAAATTATGAGAATAAGCAGTATGAACAAACGAACAAAGCAGACAATAGTATATTCAGCTATAGCACTGTTAATTTTAGTTGCTTATTTGCTTGCGGACGGATGGGGAATATTTGTCAATTCGATTTCTTTTATAAAAGACGGTAGTGCTCATGTTTCAGGCGCGGAAGAACGCATAATACTTGAGAATATGATAGGAATGTATATAGCTCGTTTGAGCTATCTAGTCGCTTTTTTGTTCCCTATAGTTCTTCTTCCCCTAAGATTTCACATATCATTCAGAAAAAACGAGGAGCAAGGGATTAAGTCATTGATTCCGTATCTGAGATTGTTCGTGGGAATGATGTTGTTTTATTATTGTTTAACGCTTGGCACGAAGTTTCCTCATGAAGTTTTCACGAACTATTATTCTTCCGGTTTATGGCTGCCGTTTTTCAGGATTATAGCAGCATTCATACTTTGGGTTGCGTTAATCATTGATTGGAAGAGCGCGTGGATATTCCTTAGGAGTTTTCCCGTGCGTCATACTATCATTTTTAAAGTGATATTTATCATTGCAATTGCAGTAATTTCATGTATGCTTGTCGAATTCCAAATTGGCAGCAAGATGAACATGACATCGAATATGTTGTTCTTTAGTGTTCTATATTGGGTCATACTTCAATTTTTTATCGATTTATTGATTCGACGAATAAAGATCGGAGCCTTCGTAAGTTTGGGGCTGGCTTTTCTTATAGGTCTGGTTAATGATGTTGTATTTCAATTCAGAGGAAATTATGTCATGTATGGTGATCTGACAGTTGTCAGAACCGCACTTGAAGTAGCCGGCAATTATACATACAAACCGAGTTTGTGGTTTTGGATTTCATTAAGTGTACTGATATTAACTGTTGTTAGTGTTGTCTTGATAAGAATTCCTAAGCCGAAGCCAATTAAACTAAAGGAAGCTGTTATAAGAGGTGTAAGTGTAGCATTGTTGGTAATTGGTGTCGTAGTTTCTTTTAATACTGGAAAACTGTACAACAATGTTTTCGGTGTAGGGTGGGATTACAATAAGAATGTTGCTATGGTAGGCTATCTTCCTTATTTCCTCAGTAATGTGAACTCAATCCAGAGTGTTGAACTTGAAGGATATGAAGCGAGTCTGGCTGAACAGGCTTTGAATACTGCAGAAGTTCAGGATGATACATATGCTTACCCGAACATAATCATAATTCAGAATGAGGCATTCTCTGATCTGTCCATTCTTTATGATATCGAGACTAATGCAGACTATATGCCGTATATCCACAGCCTTACTGAGAACACCCGTAAAGGCTATCTTAATATGTCTTTGACCGGCGGTCCTACAGCCAATACCGAATTCGAGGTGTTGATGCGTTCGACTCTGAATTTCCTTCCGTACGGAGCTGTGCCGTATACGCAGTATATTAATGATGATCTGCCTTCGGCAGTACAGGTCTTAAGAAATCAGGAGGTTCCATACCATACTGTTGCTTATCATCCGTATTATTCTTCCGGTTACAGCCGCACGAATGTCTATAATCATTTCGGGTTTGACGAGATAGTATTCGAGAATGATTTCAGAGACGATTTCCCTGAATCGGACCTTCCGCGTGATTACTTAAGTGATTCGGCTGATTACAGAAGGGTAGAGCAGATGTATGAGGAGTTCAGAAGTCAGTCTGATGATCCGTGGTTCTGCTTTAATGTAACTATTCAGAATCACGGCGGATATACTCAGATTTATGAGCCTTCAGCAGAAGACAGGATATATGTTACTAATTTTGAAGCACCCGATTCACTTAACAGTTATCTGTCCTTGATCAAGACCAGTGATGATGCTTTCCGTGAGCTGATAGAATACTTCTCGCAGTGTGATGAG
>CACZNZ010000210.1 GCA_902782625.1 uncultured Lachnospiraceae bacterium
CCGGATCTATCTCCATGAAGGAGCGCTGGTAGAAGATTATGGAAAAGAAGAGGCACCTCTTGATCCGGCTGACGCCATGGTGATCGGACAGACAAAAGGATTTCAGGCAAATCTTGATCAGGAAACCGGCGTCCTGCGGATCGATACCGATGAAGGATACACTCTTGTACATATCAGAAGCGGGGGAGGTGAGACACCATGAAAGACCGAAGAGCCATCACGGCATTTTACGTGGAGACACTGCTGATGATCGTTGTGTTTATCGGAATCATGATGGTACTCACCAGGATTCTGGTTCTTTCCAAAATGCAGGAAAAGAAAGCGCAGCACCTGACCGAGGCAGTCACCGTTGCGGCCAATGTCGCAGAGGCCCTGTCCGCTTCCGATGAGATAGAGGAAGCCATAAAGGTGCTTGATCTCGAAGAAGGTGCCTTCGAAAAACCCGGCAGAATCTATGCCGGGACGTACCGCATTTCCAAGGAAGGAAAAGATGATACGCTCTACAAGGTGCGGATCACAAAGACCGAAGAGGGAAAGATTGCACACCATTTGATCGAGATATTTACCGGTAATGAAAAAGATCCCGTGTATCAACTTACCACCGATCAAAGTACCGGAAGCATCAGAAAGGGGGCGGCCGCATGAATCAGACACCGATCAGACTGGGGCCCATGGCGCTCCTGCTTACGGTAATCAGTATCTGCCTGACGACCCTGTCGATCCTGACATTTACCACGTCAAGAGCCGACCTGAAGCTTGCAGGACGGTATGCAGACACTATTGCACAGCGATATGAGATAATGAACGAAGGGGAAGCCTTCCTTGCAGATGCACCGGAGAATCTTTCGCAGATGACGCCGGCAGAAGACGGAACCTACACCAAAGAGATAGAAAAAGACGGACTGATGCTGTCCATAGCCATTCGGCCGGATAAAAATGCGCCGAAAGGATATCAACGGATCCGATTTGCAGTCACCAAGGAATGGACACAGGATCTTGACCCGGGCAATCTGTGGCTCGGCAATTAACCAGAAAGGATATAAAAATGAGTATTCAGGAGATACTTCAGAAGGCAATCGATATGGATGCGGCAGATATCTTTATCGTGGCAGGCCTCCCTGTCACTTTCAAATGTCAGGGTCGTCAGGAGAGAATGCCTGGCGAGAAGATGCTGCCGAATTCTATCAAGGCACTTGTCGATGAGATATATGAGATCAGTAGAAGACAGAGAACCAACGTAGATCAGGGGATCGATGATGATTTCTCTTTCTCCATCTCCCAGCTGGGGAGATTCCGTGTCAACGTGTTCCGGCAGAGAGGTTCCCTGGCCGCAGTAATCCGCGTGATTCATTTCGGACTGCCGGATCCTGAAAAACTCGGGATTCCGGAAGCCGTGCTCTCTCTGGCAGAACAAAAGAAAGGACTCGTGCTGATCACCGGCGCCGCAGGAACCGGCAAATCCACAACGCTTGCCTGCATGATCGACCGGATCAACCGCAGCAGAGACTGCCACATTATCACGATGGAAGACCCCATCGAGTACATTCACCGGCATGAGAAAGCCATCGTTACCCAGCGGGAGATTTCAATTGACACTCCCGGATATCTCGAAACCCTGCGATCGGCGCTCAGGGAAAGCCCGGATGTTATCCTGCTTGGTGAGATGAGAGATTACGATACGATCTCGGCGGCCCTGACTGCAGCAGAGACAGGCGTTCTCCTGTTCTCCACCCTGCATACCAGCAGCGCAGCCAACACCATCAACCGGATTCTCGATGTTTTTCCGGCGAACCAGCAGCAACAGGTAAAAATCCAGCTGGCCCAGATTCTGAAAGGCGTCGTTTGCCAGCAGCTCGTACCGACCCCGGATGGCGGACAGCTGCCGGTGTTTGAGATCATGAAATCCACGACCGCCATCCAGAACATGATCCGGGAAGACAAGCTGCATCAGCTTGACTCCGCGATGGCAGCCGGAGCAGCAGACGGAATGTGCACGATGGACGGAAGCCTTCTGAAGCTTTACAGACAGGGAAAAATCACTAAAGACGTGGCCCTGCTTTCGTGCGTACACTATGAAAATATGGCCAAGAGACTCAGTGTATAAAAAAGGATGAGTGAGAATGGATCCAAAACCACAGGATAATATATTACATGTGAAAATGTTCGGCTCTTTTTCCATGACATACAACGGTCAGTCGATCACGGGAGCCTCCAAATCCAGTGAGTCCCAGTTCATGTGGCTGATGCAGATGATCCTTCATCACAGGAATGACGGTGTCAGCAGAGACCAGCTTGAAAAAGTACTCTTTGCCGACAGGGACCTTGCCAATGTTCACCACGCCCTGCGAAGCGTCATTTACAATGCCAAGAAAAGACTGAAGGCTGTAGGCCTTCCCGAAACCAATTACATTGAACAGGTCAAAGGCATCTACTACTGGACCAAGGACATTCCCGTGCTTGAAGACGCCACTGAAATGGAGGCGCTGTATGAGAAGGCAGAAGCAGAGGATGACCCGTATGTGAAGCAGGAACTCTACATCGATACCTGCCACTGCTACAGCGGTGAATTCCTAAGCAATATGTCCGGCGTGGTCTGGGTGGCGCAGGAGGCAAGAAGATATCGTACCATCTTTTTTGCCAGCGTGGAAAAAGCGACAGAACTTCTCCGGAAGAGCCAGGATTATTTTAAAATGGAATCCCTCGGGATGTATGCTTCGGGAATCCATCCGCTGTCCAACTGGGAGACGGTCACCATGGAAGCTCTCGTATCCATGGGGCGTTATGAGGATGCAAGAAAGCTCTACGAAGATACGGTGGAACAGTATTTCCTGGAAGAAGGACTCAAACCATCCCCCAGACTTCTTGAACTGCTCAACGAGCTCGGGGATAAGATGGATCACCAATATGCAGTGCTTGATGATATCCAGCGCCGTCTCTGCGAGGAAGGCGGTTTCGAAGGAGGATATAACGTGCCCTATCCCGTGTTCCAGGGAGTCTACAGGCTGATCGCAAGACTTCTTGAACGTGGCGGGCAGTCCGTTTACCTGATGCTGTGCACAGTGGTCGACAGCAAGGGCAACCCTATGAAGGACGGACCGATGCTCAAAGAGCTGTCAGACCGGCTGGGAGACGCCATAAAGAACTCTGTCCGGCACAGCGACACGATCACCAGGTACGGAAGAGGGCAGTTCCTTGTTCTTTTGGTCAATACAACAGTGGAAAACTGCAGAATTATTCAAAAAAGAATTAATCATCACTTTATAATAGGAAGACAACGCACAGGAATCGAGTATCATGTGAACTCTGTGATCTGTGCCCCGGAAGTATAATCCGAAAATTCATCGGGAGGAATCATGAAAGGGAAGAAGACACAATGGTATATCGGCACGCCAAACGGTGTGGTGTTATGTATCGATGACAGAAAAGAAGAAAAAATCAGGGCCCGGTGCTATCACGCTTACCAGGAAGACCCTGTGGAGGTCGAGACATTTGAAGAGATGATCTTTGCCATGGAGCACTTCTTCGATTCCCTGAACTTTCCGCATCCGACAACCAATGAGCGGTCATTCAGACCGAAAGATCCCGTTTATCATCAGACACTGGAGAGGAAAAAGATTATGGCAGATGAGACATTACTCAGCAGACATGGAGACCTGGGCTCCTTTATCATCAGGGTTCAGCACAGGCAGAACAGCAGCTGGCAGGGAAGGATCACCTGGATGGAAGAAGACAAGACCGTGCACTTCCGCTCGATCTTCGAGATGGTCAAACTGATCGAGAGTGCGCTGGACTCTGTACAGCCCGAACATATGTCCGAAGAGGAAATAACCTGGTAGACTGTAAAATGACTTTAATGAAGAAAAAATGACTTTAATGAAAGAAAGATTGCAAGTTCTCAAAAAATGAGTATGATAGGATATAGATACCTGTAATTAATTTTTCTTTTGACGCTTTTTTAGATAAAGGATTCTGTATAATTAAGATGAATACCGACATAATGAATGAAGAACTTCTTGACATACAGGCGGATGCTAAGGGTAAAAAAGGGAAGAAAAAAAAGAAAAAGTTCAGTATCACGAACATCATTCTGGTTGCGATTCTTCTCGTGGGTCTCGGAATCATAGCTTATCCGACCTTTTCGGATTGGTGGAACTCTTTCCATCAGTCCCGTGCTATCGCAGGCTACGTGCAGAAAGTAGCCGAGATGGACGAAAAAGACATCGATAAGATGTGGAGCGAGGCGGAAGAATACAACAGAAAGCTTCTTTCCAAACCAAACCGCTTTGATATGTCCAAGGAAGAAGAAAAAGAATACAGTAAAATTCTTGACGTTACAGGTACCGGGATCATGGGATACATAGATATCCCCAAGATCAACGTCAGCCTGCCGATCTACCATGGGACGAATGAAGCCGTGCTTCAGATCGCCATCGGTCATATCGAAGGAACATCCCTTCCCATCGGCGGTATCGGTACTCATTCTGTCTTATCCGGACACCGGGGACTGCCTTCGGCGAAGCTTTTCTCGGATATTGACCAGATGGAGGCAGGAGACAGATTCATTATTCAGGTTCTTGACAGAACCATGACTTACGAAGTAGATCAGATCCGCATCGTCCTTCCGGACGAACTGCAGGATCTTGCGATAGATGAAAGACAGGATCTTATGACACTTGTCACCTGTACTCCGTATGGAGTCAACACCCACAGGCTTCTGGTCAGAGGCCACAGGGTACCGAATGACGATGACGGTGTCAGAGTTGTCGCTGATGCGATGCAATTTGAACCTGTGATTATCGCTCCTCTGGTGGCAGCACCTATGCTGCTGACTCTTCTGATCCTGATGCTTACCAGCCCTGGATCGCGGAGAAGGAAGAAGCAGAATCAGGCATTGGTTCGCAGTCTCATGGAAGAGAGAGATCTCGCCCACAAACAGAAGAAAGGCGCACAGAGACGTCGGAGAAGACAAGTTGCGAGATCGGCCGAAGAAAGCGGTTATGCCGATACACAAGAGCCGCCTGATACA
>CACZNZ010000211.1 GCA_902782625.1 uncultured Lachnospiraceae bacterium
AAAGTGGATTAGAGACGAAGATCAAGAGAGAAGCCCGCAATGCCAGAGTCATCGGAATTTGTGGTGGATTCCAGCTTCTTGGAAAAGAATTGCACGACCCCGAATGTGTTGAGCATGGGGGTGATATGCGGGGACTGGGACTTCTCGATCTTTCGACGACATTTCTTGGGGATAAAACCAGGACAAGAATCAAAGGCGCAATCAAAGATAATGCCAATATCTATGGTCTGGACAATCAGGAAGTGGAAGGCTATGAGATTCATATGGGAACCACAGATAATCTAGGGCAGGCAGTCCCGATGATTACACTTGAAGATGGCAGAACTGACGGATATATGACAGATGACGGCAGAATCTGGGGAAGCTATCTGCATGGAATCTTTGACAATGAGGATTTTCTGTACGGGCTGATCCGTTCCATGATGGAAGAAAAGGGAATTGATCCGTCTCATGACCGTTTAAGTGTTGCAGAATACAAGGAACAGCAGTATGATAAACTTGCTGATTTGATCAGGGACAATCTTGATATGGAGAAAATATATCAGATTCTCGAATTGTAAAAAAAGGACAGGAGAGGGCAATGGCTTTATTTCCGATGTTTACGGATATAAGGGGCCGGATCTGTGTCGTATTTGGCGGCGGCAATGTTGCTGCCCGAAAGATCCGGACTTTAACAAAATATGGTGCGCATATCCTTGTGGCGGCAGAGACAATCTGTGAAGAAATTGCCGATATGGTTCCTGAAGAAGACAGATCTTCGTCAATAATTGATGAAAAGCTGATAGAGACGCTTGTAAAAGAGGCCTTTCTTGTGATTGCGGCAACAAGCGACAGGAAGATTAACCATCGCATTGCAGATTACTGTCAGTCCCGGAATATACCTGTCAATGTAGCGGATGCCCCGCAGGAATGCACCTTCGGATTTCCGGCCGTCGTCGTGGCGGATGAAATCAGTATCGGGATTCACAGTGGATCTTCAGCGCCGACGGTTTCCAAGACACTTCGGAGAAAGATCGAAAAAGAAATCCCTGCGTGGACCGGGGAGCTGGCATCGGGTCTCGGACAACTGAGGGAGGAACTGAAGGAACGGGGAGTCAGTCAGCAAAAACGCAGACAGATCATCCAGGAAGTAACAAGGGAAAGTTTCGGGAAAAACCGTATTTTGACGAATCAGGAGATTTCAGCTATAATTGCTTTACATATAGAATAGAGAAGAAAGAACAGAAAGAAGGATAAGCGGATATGGTGCAGCTGGTAGAGGATAAATTGGACATCGATACGTATCTGGAACTCAGGGAGTCGGTCCATTTTCATCCACTGACCAGAGATCAGGCCGAGAAAGGATTAAAAAACAGTCTCTATACGCTGGTGGCTTATCAGGATGGCCGCGCGGTGGGCATGGGAAGGATTGTCGGAGACGGGGCAATCATCTGTTATGTTCAGGATCTGATTATCCGCCCGGAAGTTCAGAGACAGGGAATCGGAGGGCTGCTTTTGGACAGCCTGAAAGATTTTGTGATCCGGGAAGCCTATGAGGGGACAATGGTCATGTTTGACCTGATGTGTGCCATTGGAAGAGAAGAATTCTATAAGAAACATGGATTTATCTCCAGGCCGACCAAAGAGCTTGGGCCTGGCATGATCCAGTATCTTACTATCGGAGAATCCGGAAAAGAAAAAACCGAGGATATCTCCGGGGATATAAAGAAAGGAGAGTGACTTAATCATCATGATCAGAAGAAGACGTTTACGTGCGACAGATAATCTCAGAGCTTTGGTAAGGGAAACATCCGTCAGTGTATCAGACCTGATTTATCCGGTGTTTGTTATCGAGGGAAAGGATATTAAGAATCCAATCAATTCCATGCCTGGGATCTATCAGTATTCCATAGACAGACTCGACGAAGAACTTGACAGGATCCGTGAAGCAGGAGTCAAGGCAATCCTCCTGTTCGGTATTCCGGAGCATAAGGATGAAGTGGGAAGTGAAGCATATAATGAACACGGGATCATCCAGGAAGCCATCCGTTATATCAAGAAGGTATTTCCAGAGCTTGTGGTGATTGCTGATATCTGTCTTTGTGAATATACCTCTCACGGACACTGTGGCGTGATCGATCACGGTGTGATCCTGAATGATGAGACCCTGCCGCTTCTGGCAAAAACCGCTGTGACCTGCGCACAGGCTGGCGCGGATATGGTAGCGCCATCCAATATGATGGACGGACATGTGGCTGCGATTCGTGAAGCGTTGGACGAGGCCGGATATGAGATGACACCGATCATGGCTTACAGTGCCAAAATGGCTTCCGGATTCTACGGACCTTTCCGTGATGCGGCTCATTCCGCACCGGGATTCGGAGACAGGAAAACCTATCAGATGGATTTCCACAATGCCAGAGAGGCGATGAGAGACATTTTTGACGATATCGAAGAAGGAGCAGATATCATTATCGTCAAACCGGGATTCTCTTTGCTGGATATCTTAAAGACGGCTTCTGTGGAGACCGACATGCCGCTTTGCTCCTACAATGTAAGCGGAGAATACTCCATGGTGAAGGCAGCGGCAGCAAACGGCTGGATCGATGAGAAAAAAATTGTTATGGAACTTATGACAGCCTTCAAACGTGCCGGCGCGCAGATGATCATCACCTATCATGCGCTGGATGTGGCACGGTGGATCAGAGAAGAAGACTGATTTCGGGAGTGTGAGGAAGGATGATCATTGTTTACTGGCTTATAGGGGCATTGATATTGGCAGGCTTTGAAGCGCATACGCTGGGCCTGACAACCATCTGGTTTGCAGGGGGCGCGCTGGTTGCTGCCTTGTTTTGCGGATTGGGATTTCCTCTCTGGGTACAGATTGTGGTATTTGCAGCAGTGTCAATACTCATGCTTGTTCTGACCAGACCTTTGGCTATGAAATATCTGAATTCCCGAACCGTAAAGACAAATGTAGACGGCATGGCCGGAAAGACAGGTCTTGTGACACAGCCCATCGATAACCTTCACGGGAAGGGTCAGGTGGATGTGGACGGACAGCTTTGGACAGCAAGAAGTACCGATGATGATATCCTGATTGATACAGGAACCAAGGTCACGGTTAAGGCGGTGCAGGGCGTAAAACTGATTGTAAAAACAAAGGAGGAAGATCATGTTTTTTAGTATAATTATTCCTATCTTACTTATTATTCTGATCATCTATGCCATTATTTCCTGTGTGAATATTGTTCCGCAGGCACAGGCATATGTAGTGGAACGTCTGGGAGCTTACCAGGCAACATGGTCGGTAGGACTTCATTTTAAAGTGCCTTTTATTGACCGGGTTGCCAAAAAAGTTCTTTTGAAAGAACAGGTTGTCGATTTCGCACCGCAGCCTGTAATCACGAAAGATAATGTTACGATGCAGATTGATACGGTAGTATATTTTCAGATTACGGATCCCAAGCTTTATGCATATGGTGTGGACCGCCCTATTATGGCGATTGAGAACCTCACTGCAACAACACTTCGAAACCTGATCGGTGATCTTGAACTTGATGCTACACTCACTTCGAGAGATACAATCAATACACAGATGAGATCTATTCTGGATGTTGCGACGGATCCATGGGGAATCAAAGTCAACAGAGTAGAGCTTAAAAATATCATTCCGCCGGCTGAGATTCAGAATGCCATGGAAAAACAGATGAAGGCGGAAAGAGAACGAAGAGAATCCATTCTTCGTGCAGAAGGTGAGAAGAAATCCTCCGTACTTCGTGCGGAAGGTCAGAAGGAATCCATGATTCTCCAGGCAGAAGCAGAAAAAGAAGCTGCCATCCTCCGGGCAGACGCCAAGAAAGAGGCGACGATCCGTGAGGCAGAAGGTAATGCACAGGCTATTCTCAATATCCAGCAGGCAACAGCGGCAGGTATTGAAGCAATCCGGAAAGCCGGAGCAGATGAGTCTGTAATCCGCCTGAAGGCGATTGAAGCATTTGAAAGAGCAGCTGACGGCAAAGCAACGAAGATTATCGTTCCTTCAGATATTCAGGGACTGGCAGGCATGGTTGCTTCTGTGAAAGAACTTGCGACTTCCGAGCCGATTTCCGGGGCAGAAGAATAATCACATCTCATGTCCGGGAGAAAACCAGACGAAATAGTGACTGCTGTATCAGATCGTTCATACGAACGTCCGGTACGGCAGTTTTTTCCGTTACATGACAACAACTGTTTTGGAGATTGTACCTATGAGAACGACACTGGATTCCATTGCAAAAAAACACTGGCTGGTCTATCCTGTACTGATCATAAAAACCTTTTTGTTTTACTGGGTTGCCGGCATGCTGGATATGATGATTGTCTATGAAGTTCCTTTATTGACAATCTTGTTTTTTCTGACCCTCTACGAAGTATTTTCCATGAAAGAGAGCCGGGTCAGGCGCTCTGCTTTTACGACCATCTATATATTCTTAAGCGTGCTGCTTTTTATGGATGCCGCTTACAGCAGCTATTTCGGTCGGTATCTTTCGGTGAATCAGATTTATCAGCTGGGCAGCCTTGCCCAGATCGCCACAGGTGGAAATGTGGTGGAAGCGACCGTCAGTCCGCTGTGCGTTCTTATGCTGATCGATATTCCTTTTGTCATTATGTGGTATCGCAGCCGCAATCGTAAAAAGACAGGGATGGTGGATTCTTTTGTCAAGGCAATGAATACGCGCAAGGAAAAGCCGGGAAGATTTGTCGGGAACCTGTTGTCCTTGATTTTTCATACGGCACTGTATACCACAGCAATCTGCAGCCTGTATTACTATGGCTTCAATCCACAGAATCTGCGGTCTGTTCAGAGAGTAAATCATATCGAGATTGTCACCTATCACATCAATGATGTACTGGTAAATGTAGCGGGAAAAATGCGAAGAGGACAGGTGGATGAGAAGGAAATCCTGTCCCAGATGAAACAGATTGTTCCGGCTTCGGAAGGGGATTTCCTGCACGGAGCCGCCAAAGGACGCAATCTGATCCTTATTCAGACAGAATCCATGAATGATTTTGTCATCGGTGCACAATATAATGGACAGGAGATTACGCCGAATCTGAATCAGCTGCTGAATCAGGACACCCTTTATTTTGATCATTGCTATTCCACAACAGGAGTAGGGAATACGGCAGATGCAGAATTCTCCACATTGAACAGCCTGTATGCCAATGACGAACGGGAATGTTATCGGATGTTCGTGGATAATACATACAACGGTCTGCCCTGGATGCTGAGGGAAAAAGGGTATGAGGCAATGGCTTTTCATGGTTATATCAAAACATTCTGGAACCGGTTTGAGGCCTATAAGAATCAGGGCTTTCAACATTATTATTCAGAAGAAGAACTGGAGATGACAGAGAAAGAAGGGTTCGGCCTGACAGACAAAGAAATGTTCCGGCAGGCCGTGGATATTTTAAAAACCAAAAAACAACCGTTTTTCAGCTTTATGATTACGCTCACCAACCATATCCCATATGAACTTGATTCTTCCAGGGCTTCCCTGAAACTGAAACCAGAAGACAAAAATTCTCTTTTTGGTCATTATCTTCAGACGATCCGGTATACGGATGAAGCGTTTGGGGATCTGATCCGATTGCTGAAAGAAAATGGTATGTACGATAATACGATGATCGTCATCTACGGTGACCATCAGGGGATGAATCTGGAGACACGGGCTGTCCGGTACAAAATGAGCGAATTCCTGGGGAAGGAATACAATTATGAAGAGATGCTGAATATACCGCTGCTGTTCCATATTCCGGGTCTTGGAGAACACAGAACGATTCATACAGTAGCAGGGGAGGTGGACATTATGCCGACCATCGCCAATCTTATGGATCTTGATCCGGGCCAGCCTTATATATTCGGGCATGATCTTCTCAATACTGACGAAGGTTTTATCGCACAGGTTTCCTATATTGGGAAAGGCTCCTACATTTCCGGAAATGACCATGAGATTTTCAAGATCGGAAAGGATGGAACCGTCGAAAGCGGCAGACTTCTTTCAACCTATGACGGATCTGAAAAAAGCTTTGATGCAGTAAAAGCAGGAGCAGGTTCAGAAAGATCACGAAGGCTGATCGATCTGTGCCAGGAAGTGCTTGCATATAATCTGATCGCGAATCATGTGCATCACTAGACGAATGTTTAACTTGACAGAGGTAGTAATATTTGCTAAAAGATTACTGTATGAAAAGGAAAGTGAGGAGAGATCCTATGAATCTTAAAGGACGCAGCTTTTTGACTCTCACAGATTTTAATAAAGAAGAGATCAGATATATGCTTGATCTGGCTCATGAGCTGAAAGCAAAGAAGAAAAGAGGGGAGACCACTGGTTCCCTTCAGGGAAAGAACATCGTGCTGATTTTCGATAAATCATCGACAAGAACACGATGTTCTTTCGAGGTAGCAGGCTTTGATGAAGGTGCAAATGTAACCTATCTGTCAAACTCTCATATGAATAAAAAGGAGTCCATAGAAGACAGCGCCAAAGTGTTCGGCAGGATGTATGACGCAATCGAATACAGAGGTTTTAGTCAAAAGCTTGTGGAAGATCTGGCAAAGTATTCGGGAATTCCCGTATGGAACGGTCTGACGGATACCGATCATCCCACACAGGTGCTTGCGGATTTCATGACGATGGAAGAGTATATCGATAAGCCACTTGAGGAGATGAAACTGACCTTTGTCGGTGATCTGTCGGACAATGTGATGTATGCCCTTATGTATGGCTGTGCCATCATGGGAATGACATTCAAAGCTGTAGGTCCCGAAGAGACAGTCTGTGATCCGGAAGTCCTTTCAAAAGCCGGCAGACTTGCCAAAGAAAGCGGCGCCTCCATTACCATTTCCCATGATCCGGAGGATGTAAGAGAATCGGATGTGATCTATACAGATATCTGGGTCAGCATGGGTGAGTCGGAGGAACTCTATCCGGTAAGGGTAAATGCATTGTCGCCATTCAAAGTTACCACGCATATGATGGAAAAAACGGAGAATGATAAGTGCCTGTTTATGCATTGCCTTCCGGCATATCATGATTTTGAGACTTCGGTAGCCAGAGATATGAGAGACAGGCTCG
>CACZNZ010000212.1 GCA_902782625.1 uncultured Lachnospiraceae bacterium
GAATTGATTTTTGTTTACGACGGTTCAAAAGATAATACAGCCGAGATAGCAAAAAGTTATGGTAAAGAATTGGAATCACAAGGTATGAGATTTCTCTATATTTATCAAGAAAATGCTGGACAAGCAGCTGCAATTAATAAAGGCTTACAGGTTTTTAATGGTGAATACCTTACCTGGCTTGATTCCGATGATATTATGCTTCCGGATAACATTTCACTTAAATTGGAACATCTTATAAGTTGCCCAGAATGTGGATTTGCATTAAGTGGTATACAAATAGTAGATTATAAGAATCCAGAAAAGGTTATCAAGATAAAGATGAGAAGAAAACCCCTGACAAATGATAATCTTTTCGAGGATTATATTTTTAGCAATAATATTGTTTGGGGACCTGGTACTGTTTTAGTTCGAAGAGAATGTTTGATAGAAGCGATACCGGATTTAAATATTTATGAGAGTCGCGAAGGACAAAATTGGCAGTTAATGTTACCCCTGTCGTATTTGTTTTCCTGCTGCTATGTGGAAGAGCCCCTATTAACATGCATCCAACATTCTGATAGTCATTCGAGAATTAATAGAACACTAGAAGAAGAAATTAAGCGGGAAGAAAATTTTATTGTTCTTTGCACAGAAACAGTGAAAAAAATACCACATATTAGTTCTAATGAGGTTGATAAGTGGAGCAAAGAGATTTATATTATTCATAACAAAAATATCATGAGTTTTTTTATTGGAAAAGATAGAAAAAAGTATTATGAATTACTGAAAAAACTGAAAGAAGTTGGTTATAGGACAAATTATCGTGATATTTACTTTCTTAAAAATGGTAAAAGGATATATCAACAATGGAAGCATAAGATATGATGGCTTTTTAGATGATGAAGAAATACATTCAAGAGTTTTCGGGAGTGGCAGGGAATGAAACAGAAGATCGATTTGAATGGAAAAACCATATTGGTTACCGGAAGTCCAGGATTCATTGGGGCAAATTTGGTGCTACGCCTTCTTGCTGAAATGAAGGACGGAACGATTGTCAGTTTTGATAACATGAATGATTATTATGATCCGAATCTAAAGGAATACCGCCTTTTATTAATAGAAAAATCAGCAGAGACATCCACTGTTTCTCATGTGTTTATTCATGGATCAATAGCAGACAATAACCTGATAGAGAAAATTTTTTCTGAGTATCATCCGGCGGTTGTAATCAATCTGGCTGCGCAAGCAGGCGTCAGATACTCTATTGACCATCCAGACGTATATATCGAAAGCAATATCATCGGCTTCTACAATATCCTTGAAGCATGTCGCCGGTATCCAGTAGAGCATCTGGTCTATGCTTCTTCCTCTTCCGTTTATGGAGGCAACAAGAAAGTGCCATTCAGTACGGAAGACAAGGTGGATAATCCGGTAAGTTTATATGCCGCTACCAAAAAGAGCAATGAACTGTTAGCACACAGCTATTCAAAGCTTTATAATATTCCCTCCACTGGCTTGCGCTTTTTTACAGTTTACGGCCCTGCCGGACGGCCGGATATGTTCTATTATTCTGCTACGCAAAAACTGGTTAAAGGTGAGGCAATATCGATTTTTAACTACGGTAATATGAAACGGGACTTCACCTATATTGACGATATTGTCGAAGGGGTAATCCGTGTTATGCAGGGAGCGCCTGCAAAAGCAACCGGGGAAGATGGGCTCCCTATACCACCGTATGCAATCTATAACATTGGCGGCGGACAACCGGAAAACCTGCTTGATTATGTCAGAACATTGCAGGAAGAATTGGTACGGGCAGGCGTACTTCCGCCAGATTATGATTTTGAAGGACACCGGAAGCTTGTAGGCATGCAACCAGGTGATGTGCCGGTGACATATGCGGACAGCGAAGCATTGGAACGGGATTATGGCTTTACACCGAAAATTGGGATCCGTGAAGGGCTGAGAGCTTTTGCAGAATGGTATAAGGAATACTACAAATAATGCATGAAGGAATGTGCCTTCATGCATGAAATGATGCGCTGTTGGTTATCAGTCGCGCCGGAAAAGGTCGCGTGTATAGACTTTGCTTTCCACATCATCCAGACAGGAATCATAACGATTGGCGATAATGGCATCGCTTTGCTTTTTGAACTTGCGAAGATCGTTCACAACCTTGCTGCCGAAAAAAGTAGTACCGTCCTCGAGTGTGGGTTCATAGATGATGACGGTGGCACCTTTGGCCTTGATCCGTTTCATGACGCCCTGGATTGAACTTTGACGGAAATTGTCGGAGTTGCTTTTCATGGTCAGGCGGAAGACACCGACAACGACTTTCTTTTCCTTGGATTCATCCCATGTATC
>CACZNZ010000213.1 GCA_902782625.1 uncultured Lachnospiraceae bacterium
GTTCATATGTTTCATACAGCATATTATCGGCTCCTTATTTCACTCTTGCCATTCACTGTCCGGATCACTTTCATCTATCATTACTGAAAAAAGCTTCCCGCTATGGGTTTTGAAACTTAAGCGGGAAATTTTGCTGCTTTTATTTAACCTTGACTGTGAACGTTACTTTCTTGACCTTAGATGCTTTATATTTGCTGTTTCCTTTCGCCTGCACTTTTATTTTGATCTTATAGGTACCTTTTTTCAGTCCTTTTTTGATCGTCACTTTTCCGGTCTTCTTATTGATCCGGAAATATTTCTTGAATGATTTCCTTCCTTTCCTGGCAGATATGAGTTTATAGATCTTCTTGTCTTTCAGCTTCTTTGTGAACTTGATTACTTTGGTAACTGCCAGTGTCTGGTTCTTTTTCTTCAGCTTGCTGTACTTGACCGCTGCCTTCTTTCCTTTGACTGTCAAAGGATTTGCTTTCTTAGAAAGTTTGCCAGTACCTGTCGATGGATTTGCTTCCCCGGAAAGCTTGTCGATGGCACGGGTCTCTCGGTGTGCGGGATCGCGTTTGCAGGTTCTGGCCTCTTCTCCCTGCTCTGTTCCGGTCGCCTCCTTTGTGATTGTCCATGCTCCCCAGTCATGACCTAGAGCAGGGATGGGCATACCCTCTAACACATCGCCGCAGTTTGCGCACTTCATATCTGCCTCTTTACCCTGTTCGGTACATGTAGGTGTCTTTGTCGTGTTTTCAATTTCCTGATAAGCGTGACCCGTTGGATCTGTAAGCTTCGCCTCTTTCTGATTACTTCTTGTAGTGAGGTCGGGGGCATCTGTCGAGCTGATCTGCACTCTGTATACTGTTTTCCCTTCTTCCGTGCAAGTCGGTTGAATCACTCTTGTTGTCGGAGTTATTCGCATCTCCTTTTTACTGTCGCAACCTTCTCTGAGGCATTTATAGGAGGCTATTGCTTCCGTGTATCCATCTTTTTCATTTCCGACCCAGGTCCACCCGATAAACAACCGGTCGTGAGTAAGCGGATTACCCTTTGTATCACCGCAACGATCACATGTCTTGGCCTGTTCACAGGTAGCAGCTTTCCAGTTGTGTCCGAGTGCAGGTATTACAAAATCATCAGAGTCCTTAGGAGTATCAATGACAGGTCCTTCAGAGCCTATTTCAAACCAGTATCCGCAGCTGCACTCGTAGTGTCTCTTTATACCATCAGTGGTGCACGTTGCAGGTGTTCCCTCGTTTGTGCTCATTGGAACACTACTATGGTCGTGATTTAATTCATATTCTCTCTTCTCCACCAACCTACAGCGATTGCAAGTGCGTTCTTCATGTATCGTGGTACCGGTAGTCGATGCGCGCCAGCCGTCCGCAGTAGTACTATCATCTACGATCCAGTCGTGGCCGAGTGCAGCAATTTCAGCACCAGCGATCACATCACCGCAGTTGGTGCACTTCATGTCAGCCTCTTTACCCCGTTCAGTACATGTAGGTTCAATGGCCGAATCATTAACTACTTCATTGTAATTGTGACCAAGCGCTTCTCCTTTTCTTGTTCCACATATTTTACAAGTCGCCGGATTCACACAGGTTGCTTCCTTCCAATCATGTTCTACAGTCGTCTGCAACGCAATTTCCTTCATGTCAGAAGCACAATCCGTGGTCTTGTTACCATTGTACTGTTCATTGAATACGTACAGTTTATCGCCGTTTTCTATTTTGCCTGAGGTGTTAACCGTGACTAGTCCGGTCTCTTCCGATACCTCTGCTATCCTGCCATAGTACTTTATCCTGTCATCACTTCCTACGATGATGGCAGAAATATAACTATTCGATTCTACCTTGGCTCCGTCATATCGGAATGTTATCGCACCGCTTTCACTGTCAAAGGAACCTTCACAGGTAGTAATATCAAAATTATTGCGGTCTGCGTCCTTTATTGTAAGTTTCCATTCACTATTTTTATTGGTCCCCACTGGTGTGAGCGCATCTGCTCCGGAGCCGGAGGCTTTACCGTCCTCCGCCGCAGATGTAAACAGAATAGCGTTCATATCCAGGTCACATGCAGGGCGCACTCCCTGATAGGTATCTGTACTCACTCCCCCAGGGCTTACATAGGTCCAGTTCATATTATAATCGGTATAGCAATAAGCTGCCTTACCATCATATTCGCCCGGGGAGCGCAGCCACCAACAATTATCGTTATATAAATGCACTATTCCGCCCGGCAATGCTTTCGCTTCTCCATAGGAAAGGAGCCAGAAGCCGGCGTTTTCAAAGGATTGACCTTTAATTTTATTCTCATCATATCCCGGCTGTCCATAATTGCTTCCGCCGCCTTCCAGCGTACGTCCGACTATGATTTTTTGTTCCTTCGAGTTATTCCACTTCCAGTCACCCCAGGCGTTATAGTATCTATTAACAACCCATACAATGGACGAAGCAGCGTATTGATTCGCATTCGAAACGTTAGAATCTCCGGAGAATCTTTCTCCAGCATCAAAAATTGGTATATTTTTATGAAGAATGGTGATTAAGTTTTTTCTCGATGCCGGGTTGCTGCCTTCTCCGTTATACCCGATTACATACCACATGCGCTTTTTGGTTGACGGACTATCATATCTGCCGAACCAGATTCTCTGGAGGCCGTTCTCATTGACGTTCTTTGCCAAAACCGACGTGCCCTTCACCATAGCAGGATCACCAGAGTCAGCATAAACTTTCTGCATAGTATTTGGCATCATCGTGGATGCTACAGCAAGCAGCAACACAAACGCCATCATTTTGGAAATCCATCTTTTCATCTCTTCAATTCCTTTCATTTGTCTGGTTTATTCATTTCACTTTTACCTTGAAGGTCACTGTTTTTAATGTGGATGCCTTATAATTGCTGTTGCCCAGCGCCTTGACTTTGACTTTCACTTTGTAGATGCCTCTCTTCAAACCTTTCTTCACCATAACCCTGCCGGTAGTTTTATTAATCTTGAAATATTTCTTGAAGTTCTTTTTTCCTTTCCTGGCAGATATGAGTTTATAGGTCTTCTTGTCTTTCAGCTTCTTCGTAAACTTGATCACCTTGGTGACAGCCAGTATCTGTGCCTTTTTCCTCAGCTTACCGTACTTGACCGAAGCAGTCTTTGGCCTAATGGTCAGAGGATTCACGGCTTTGACAATTCTGAAGGTTTTCTTTATCGTGCCTGTGTAGTTTCCTTTTCCCGTGATTGCCATAGTTGCTGTTCCGGTATTTTTATTATTCTTATAAGCAATTGTATAATCTGTTCCGAATTTCAGTGTAATGCCGCCGACCTTGACTTTGGGAACCTGTGTGAGCGCTGCTCCGGTATAGGTCTTATTGGCTATGCCGCTGACATCAGCTCCTGCGATCGAAGCTGGCAGTAAACTGAATGACTTGTCATCCGAGCCGATGTAGTCTCCCATGCCGACAAGCAGGAACTTGCAAGTGCCCGGAAAGACGGGGAACTCTCCGCCAAGAATCTGATAATCCACTCCCTGAGTCAGGGTCTTCTTTTCTTTCGTACCGAAGACGGATCCATCGATTGTGATCTTCGGCATCTGTTTCTTCCCGTTATATACCGCATCCTCCGCTTTCGCAAAACGAATACTGTACAGGGTACCTGTCGGATTATTCACCTTATCTTGAATATCGAAAGCCGCATTGTAGATATCTCTGACAACCACATTGTAGACAGCCTTTTCTCCGTTCTCATTCATTGCCTGAATATCCGGTATATCATCGATATCAATATAGTCCAGCCTGATCTTCGAAGCATTTTCCGCATTCAGAAGGAAGGACTGGCTGATGGGAATATACACCTCATCCACTCCGTTCACATCCGTCAGTCTGCAAAGCGTAATCTCAATGCTCCCCTTCATGGAGGATGGTGCTACGGTATAGTATCCTCCTTCCGGAGAATGCACATTCACCGAAAGGAGCACACCCTTCTGAAAAGAGAGCTTCATTTCCTGTGAACTTCCCTTTGCGGTATCGCCGTCCTTTATTACACCTGTGGCATAGACTGTAGTAGTGACACCATCCTCTTCCTGTGCCACGTCTGCCAAATGGTACACACCATTTGCATCCTTTACGGCATGCCATTTCTTTTCAGGGGTTGGCACATCCCATACCGCGGAATCATTCTGCAGCCACTTATAATAATCATCCCAGTCTTCATATCCGTAATCCAACACTCCGTTCACGGTGCCGATATGAAATCCCAACGGGTGAGCGGAATTGAAATAATCCTCCCAGCCTTTCATTCTGATATACTCTTCAGCCACCGTCGGCGATGCATATACATCGATATCTACACTATCAAAGATCTGCTTCTTCACACCCTCAAAATAGATTCTGGGCCGTGTTCCCTCCGGTTCTTTCACGGTATAGGCAGTAATCTTGTTTTTGTCGATAGCATCTTCGGCCTGCTTTTTGATCACTGGTCCAAGCCAGTCTTTCATTACCGATTCTCCGCCCATCCGATCTGCTATATTCATGATGATGGAATTCCACGGACAGTCCTCCCCGTCCGAAACTCCATCTATATCATACCTCCACAGCTCCCTTATTTTATCATAATCAATCTGCGATTTCGGAGTGCCTTTCTCGATCAGCTGGCTGACCGCCGCCCCTGTATGATTGACCAGCGCATATTTCAGTACCGTTTCCACATGCTGTTCGAAGTATTCTTTCCGTTTATCCCCCTCGGGAAGTGTGCTGTAGTAATCCTTCAAAGCATCTATGTAAATCGAAGGATCTGAGGCCGACTTCACATTCGGCATATAGATATACATACCGCTTGTTCCGCAGGTGCTATAGACTGTTTTCCCATTCCCATCGCGGTAAAAATGCTCCTTGGATACAATGCCGCTGGTTCCTTTTGCATAGATGATATCCTTGTTATCAAAAATATCCCGGATCGCATTCGAACGTTCCGTATAGGCATTTTCATCGGACTCATTGGTTGCTTCCAGAACTGATACCCCAAGAGAGGAAATAAAATTCCCAAGATCGATGAACTCCATGTCTACATAGTGGATGGATTCTTCAACTGAGCGCATTTCATCATAGATTTGAAATCTCCCAACCTGTTTCTCCATTTCACTTTCCAGCGCCAGAAGATTTTCCGTAAAATTGCTGTCCAACAATTTTTTCAGATCAATAACCGCAAGCGTACTTTCGTGATCCAATCCATCCTCTTCCATCTTTATGTAGTAATCATAAAAATCGTCAACGATGATCTTCCCAAGCTCATATCCGTTCATCTGCGGCTGTTTTCCGAGCATATTCAGCCAGTTCGTATAATACTGACCATATCCGGGAATGGTATATGGAGAAGCAATATAATAATTCACATAGTCATAAAGAGCCAGACTATACTCTGCACATCCCATGATACAGGCATCAAAGTTCATGACATCAAACTTCTCTCCGCTCTTTGTCACATGATTATCCGCGATGGCATCTATGATCTCCGCATACTTCATCGGAGCGCCGTCAGTATCATGGTCATCCGATCCGAATCCCTCCTTGGCGCCACCTCCGTGATCGCACAGGATCAAATCATACTTCTCGGCCGGGTACCTGTCTGCAGCATAGTTGATAAATGCCTTCAGTGTATTTGGATCCGTCATCAGTTCATCAACTGATTTTTTGGCATCTGCTCCATCTCCGCTTATGCCGTCTCCATCAAGAAGCACCATTTTCCCTCTGTATGCCTTATTCTCTTCGTCCGCACCATAGGCTTCCCAGATCTGATTGTACTCCGTGCTGATCCCCTGTTCGATCATGCTTCCGGCATCCGGATCGTAAAGGAACTCCCCGTCTGTATGCCATTTGCTTGCCCCTCCGGTCATGATAACATACCTGACAGACTCACCTTTACTGAAATTCGCCTGCAGAATCTCTTTGAAATGAGCGGACGCATTTGCATCATCCGACTCAATATTTGAGCCGCAAACATACATCATGATCGTACGGTCAGCCTTGCCCCCGGCCGTTTTCACCGGGAGTTTCTGTCCCGTTGCAGACACCGGTGCCCGCCCTAAAGAAAACGCCATCAGACTAACCAGAACAGCGTATAGAAATCTGTATTTTTTCTTTTGCATCAAATAATCCCTCCCATTAGGCCGTCTGCTCCATTCTTTCAATAATCATTTCTACTGATCCGCTGCGCTTCATCAGCGTATTGTCAATAGGGACAATAAAAGTCTGCAGTTTGTTCGCAAATCACATCCCGGCAAATCTTATCTATAAATCCACAACAATATCAGAAACTGCCACCAGTACAGCTTCACCGCTTATCGCAATCCTGCCGTTTCCAAGCATCTCACA
>CACZNZ010000214.1 GCA_902782625.1 uncultured Lachnospiraceae bacterium
AATGACGATATCGATAAACTCGTAGATACATGGGAAGAGTGTATCGCAGAATTGGCAGAAGTAGGAACATACAATAGATAATTCCTGAACACATTCTTTGAGGGAATGTCCGGTAGACAAAGCGATAGGAGGAAACAATATGAAAGCAGATTATTTGCTGAAGAGCAACGCAATATTCACAAGCAATGAGGATAGACCTTTTGCGGGAGGAGTAGCCGTTTCCGGAAATCGGATCGCAGCTGTTCTCCGCGGAGATGAAGTCGATCAGTATGAAGCAGAAACTGTTCTGGACTATGGCGACAAAATGATTATGCCGGGCTTTGTAGATGCGCATGATCACTACTTCTTTGGAGCAATTTCAGCAAGTGAGTATGTATGCAATGAAGTCGCAGATTCCACGTCGGAAGCTGAGGCGGTCCGTATCATGAAAGAGCACGCAGATGCGCATCCGGATCATAAACGTTATGTGGGAGTAGGCTGGTTCCCTTCGACATGGAACGATGCCCCCCTTCCTACCAAGGAGTCACTGGATGAGGTATTTCCGGACAGACCGGTTTACATGATTTGTGCAGACTTCCATACGTTCTGGATGAATTCCAAGGCACTGGAAGAAGCAGGGATCACTGCGGATATGAAGCCGAGAAGCGGACGTGTCGGTGTTGATGAAAACGGTGAAATGAATGGCCTGCTGTTCGAGCCGGATGCATTTCTTCCAGCCATGAACATGGTTCATGATTTTGAACCGGAGATATTCATGCAGATCAATGAAGCGTTCCTGGCGGGTATTGCCCAGTACGGCGTAACCAGCCTCAGTGAAATGGCTGCAGACCCTTATGTAGACAAAGTCCATAAGAAGTACCAGACCATGAAGCAGATGGATAAAGAGGGAAGACTCAACGCACGGCTTCATATCTTCACGGATCTGATCGGGTGTGAATTCGATGCGGCGAATGCCTGGAGAGAAGAATTCAGCTCCGAAAAATTCCGGGTCTGCGGAGTCAAAGGATTCATAGACGGAGCAACATCCACATACAGTGCACTGCTCTTGGAACCATATGCAGACCGTCCGGACACCTGCGGATTAAACGTACCGAATTTCCCGCCTGAAGTAATGGGAGAGGCAGTAGTCAAAGCCAATGCGGCAGGACTGCCGGTCAGGATCCATTGCAGCGATGAAGGCTCAGTGCGGATGGCACTGGACTTCTATCAGGCTTCAAGAGAAGCAAACGGACCACATGGGCTGAAGAATACAGTAGAACACATTGAGACCATTCATCCGGATGACATACCGCGCTTCAAGGAACTGGATGTTATTCCTTCCATGCAGCCGCTGCATCTGCCGCTGGATGTTATGGAAAAACCAAGAAGAGTCGGCATGGAAAGATGCCGCTGGGAATGGGCACACAGATCACTTCTGGATGCAGGAGCGAAGCTTGCCTTCGGAACTGATTATCCGGTCGTGGACTTCAACCCGTATCCGACGCTCTATGCTGCCATGACAAGGTGCAATGAAGACGGAACTCCGGCCAGCGTCAATCCGGAAGAGTGCATCACATTGGCAGAATCCCTGATTGCCTACACCAAAGATGCTGCTGCAGCATACAGCCGGGACGACATCGGTGTATTGGAAGAAGGAAAACTGGCAGATATCATCGTTGTAAACAAGAATTTGTTTGAATTGACACCGGAAGAAATCAATAATTGCCAGACTGATATGACAATGTTTGATGGAAACATCATCTTTGAACGAAAGTGATAAATGCCTATCCTGGAATATAGATTCCAGCTACAGGTAAATCTTCGAACGGTTAGAATCATCTCAAAGAAGGAGGAATAATTATGGGAAACAAATTACCACAAAAAGCAGTTTTTGGATATGCCTCAGGTCAATTTGGCGACTCTATGGTATATACAATGTTAGTTACTTTCCTTGCGTTCTTCTTGACCGGACCGGCAGGAATCGCAGCAGGGCCGGTAGGTACCATTTCATCAGTAGGTATGTTTGTTAGCGCAGCAGCAGCCTTAATCGTTGGATATCTGTCCGACAACTGTAAGAACCCAACTGGAAGAAGAAGGCCGTTTATTAAAATCGCTGCCCCGTTATTGTTTGTTTCTATGATATTACTGTTTACTAATTTCGGCTTTTCAGGGACATCATCTATCGTATATTATGGAGCGATGCTGATGATCGTATGGTGCGTCTACACGATGTGGTTCGTTCCGTATACAGCACTCGGTGCTGAACTGACCGAAGATTATGACAGCCGTCTCAGACTGAGAAACAGAGCCGCAGTTTTCACACAGTCCGGAAACTTTGTCGGAACAGTAGTTCCGATGTGGCTGGTTGGAGTTCTGGCAGCCCGCGGAATCGCCGAGGCTACGTCATGGACTATTATGGCTGGCATTCTGGCATTGGTTTCATGCGGACTGTTCATGACTGTAGCAATAACAACAAAGGGTCATGAACTGCAGGTAGATGTGAGTAAGAATAAGACGAATATCATCAAAGATACGTTTGAAATCGTTAAAGCAAAACCGACAAAGTGGCTCATCGGAGCGATCCTGTGCTACATCATGGTCAATACGATCATTGCATCAAACGTAACGTTTGTCATCACATATTATTCAGGCCTTTCTGAAGGCATTGTGCCGCTTGTAATGGCAATCCAGTTTGTTATTGCGTTCATACTTGTTCCTATTATCGGTTCAATCGCAGGTAAGATGGACAAGAGAAAAGGTTACATCGTATTATTTATCGTAGCAGCAATCTGGCTGTTTGCATTCAGATTCCTGTTCGGTCTGTTCGAACCATCTGTTTTCTCGATCGTACTGCTTGGTGTAGGCTCTATGATTTCAATGGCAACATACTGGCAGCTGATCGCAGCAATCAGTTACGACCTTGTTGAAGTCGTTGAAATCAAGTGCGGCAGAAGATTGGAAGGTGCACTCTCGTCAATGCAAACCGTTCTTCAGCAGGTCGCAGGTTCATTCGGTATGCTGATCTGGGGATGGGTACTCTCATTCGGCGGATTTGATGCAACAGCAGCAGCACAGTCAGAGAGCGCATTGAATGCTATCCTGTCACTTAGCACAGTCGTACCGGCAATCGGCGCCCTGCTCTCAGCAGCATTCATGTTTGCATATCCTATTTCGAGAGAAAAGTTCCAGCTGGTTCAGGAAGCCCTGAAGAGCAAGAAAGAGACAGGAACTTACAGCACGGAAGGACTGGAAAGAATTCTGTAATTCTATTGACAGGATCAACAAGAAGCTTCTGAAGTGCCTGATGTAACGATATACTCCCTCTGTGAGAGACAGTGAAACAGTAATACTCTGTTCATCATGGAGGGAGTTTTTATGTCGCTTAAAACAAAGGCGACACCGGAAAAAACAGGATCGTCCAGTTATGGCGGCTCGAAAAGATACACACAAAAAGTATACTAAAGGATAATTACATTTCACGCCGGAGTTTGATAGCATAGCATCAGAATAGTGCAGACAAAAAGGAGGCAAGTTATGATGCGTTTGAATAGAACAAATGAACAAATCGGCAGTTTTTCCTTTGAAGGTGAAAACCATTTTCCAAGAATCGAGCGTCTGCTCGAGCAGTACTGGGACTGCAGACCGGAGGTGGATATCGAAAGAGCCCAGATCTATACAGATTCGTACAAGCAGACAGAAGGTGAAGATGTACTGATGCGGCGTGCAAAGGCTTTCTACGCTTACTGCGAGCAGCGTGAGATAAGGATTCCTGAGTATCAGCTGATCGTTGGCGATACGGCGAAACACCCGAGAGGGGGCGTCGTTGATCCGATCTTCCACGGAGGCTGGCTCAGTCAGGAGTATGATACGATCTCCACAAGAAAGCAGGATCCGTATCTTCTTTCAGCTGAAAACAAGCGTATTCTGCAGGAAGAAATCTTCCCGTACTGGGAAGGCAAGTCGGTCAGCGAACACTGGCTGAAACAGATCCCGCCGCATATCAGAGAACTGGCGGTCAAGACCGGGATCATAGATGTTGAGATCAAGACACAGAGTGCTGCCGGCGAAACCGCTCCGTACTGGGAGATGCTTGTAGAAAAAGGGCTCGGACAGATCAAGGAGGAAGCGAAAGAGATCATTGTTTCGCTGGACGAAACAGATCCTGAAGATTTTGCGAAAAAGACATTCTTTGATGCTTCGCTGCTTACGCTGGAGGGAATGAGCCTTTACATCAGGAGATTTGCAGAGCTGGCTGAGCAGATGGCAGCTGAAGAGGATGGCGTCAGAAGAGAAGAACTTAAACAGATCGCAGCAAATTGCTTCGCTCTTGAAAACAATAAACCGGAAACTTTCTGGCAGGGACTGCAGTTTATCTATTTCCTGTTAGTGGGGTGCCTGATGGAAGGAAACGGGCCCTCCTATTCGCCGGGCAGAGTGGATCAGTATCTGAATCCGCTTTACGAGAAGGATATTGAAGACGGAACGCTGACCATGGAGAAGGCGCTGGAGCTCATCGAGGCATTCTATATCAAGACTGCAGAAACCACATGGTTCCTCAGCGAGAATGCCTGCATGTATTTCGCCGGTTATCAGCCGTTCCACAGCACGATCGTCGGCGGTGTGGACAAACACGGAAGAGACTGCACGAATGAGCTGTCATATCTGTTTATTACTGCGAAGATGGATGTTCAGCTTCACGGACCTTCACTGTGCGTCAGAGTCCACAAGCAGTCACCGGAAGACTTCATCATCCACGTGGCGAAACTCGCGCGCCTGGGGACCGGGTTCCCTGCGATCTATAATGATGAGGTCGCTGTCAAGATGATGCTCCTTTCCGGAGGCACCATGGAAGAGGCTAGAAACTATCAGATGGTAGGATGTGTCGAACCGTTCATCGGAGGCAAGATGGCGAAATGGTCAGATGGCGGACATTATAATTTCGCATCCGCCATGGAGTTCGTTCTGACGAATGGGCACAGCATCATCAATGACAATAAGCTGCTGGGACTGCAGACCGGAGATCCTGAGAAGATGACTTTTGATGAGATCAAAGAAGCAGTCAAGAAGCAGCTGGAGTATATGATCAAGGCGATCAGCGTATGCGCCTGCGTCAACGAGAAGGTATGCGCTGAGCTCACGCCGTATCCGTTTGTTTCATCGCTCCTCGACGGGACTTATGAGACAGGCAAAGACCTTACAGTCGGCGGCGTCAAATACACGATCGGACCTGCGCTGATCGGTACGGGAATTGCCGATCTGGTCAACTCTCTGTCTGCGATCAAGACGCATGTATTTGATAAGGAAGATATCACCATGCATGAGCTCATCGAAGCGATCGAGCATAACTTCGAAGGTTATGAGAACGTACGTATGATGCTCCGGAATGATACGCCGATGTATGGCAATGATATCGAGGAAGTAGATGATATGGCAGGTGAGATGACAGATTTCGCATATGATACGATTTCTTCCTGCAAATCATGGAGAGGTCCGCACTTCATTTCCGGACTGTATCCGGTTTCGTCACACGTTCCGCACGGGCTTGTTGTCGGCGCACTGCCGTACGGCAGATTATCCGGGAAGGCCCTCGCAGACGGATGCTCCCCGAATGGTGGGACGGATCATGACGGTCCGACTGCAGTGCTGAAATCAGTATCAAAGATCAATCATGAAGTGCATACATCAGGAACGCTGCTCAATATGAGACTGGATCCGGCAAGTGTCAAAGGAGATCTGGGACTGAAGAGAATCTCCCATATCATCCGTTCGTTCGTTGACCTGAACATCTATCACATCCAGTTCAATGTTGTCAGCACAGAAACACTCAGGAGAGCACAGGCTGACCCGGATAAGTACAGAGGCCTGATCGTGAGAGTCGCCGGCTACAGCGCATACTTCACAGAGCTCTGTAAGGACATGCAGGACGATATCATCAACAGGACGATCCACACGGCATAATTTCGAAAGGTCCGTCTGGAGTGATTCGGACGATGGAATGATCAGATGGAAGAACTGAAGGGAACAGTATTCAACATACAGAAATTTTCAATTACAGATGGAGTGGGTATCCGAACGCTGGTGTTCATGAAGGGATGCCCCCTTCGCTGTTTGTGGTGCAGCAACCCGGAATCCCAGAAAAGCGGTGTTGAGATCATGTATGTCAAGACCAATTGCATCGGGTGCGGGTACTGTGCTTCAGCGTGCCCGCAGGGAGCAGTAGACGCCGTTGCATTTGACATAGACCGTGACCGGTGCATTGCCTGCGGGGACTGCACCAAAAGGTGCTATGCCAACGCTAAGAAGATCGTCGGGAAACAATATACGATCCATGATCTGATGGAAAAGGTAAACAAAGACCGAATCTTCTATCAGAATTCGGGCGGCGGTGTTACTGTCGGCGGCGGAGAGCCTTTGCTGCAGGCTGCATTTGTTGCAGAGTTCCTGCGTGAATGTCAGCGCGTCAACATCCATACGGCAATCGAAACATGCGGTTATTGTAACTGGCAGAGCGCAGAGCCGGTCTTCACGCATACAGATCAGATCTTCTATGATCTCAAATTGTTCGACAGCAAGCGGCACAAGACCTTCACAGGGGCAGGGAATGAACTGATCCTTGAAAACGCAGTGAAAGTGTCACGCCTTGGGAAGGAGACGGTCTTCAGAGTTCCCCTGATCAAAGGGATCAACGATGACGAACAGAATCTGGAGGCGACAGCCGCATTCGTAAATGACCGGGCTAAAGACAATCCGCTCGTGACGCTGGAGATACTTCCATATCACAGTTACGGCAGGGATAAGTACAAATGGTTGAACAGAGAATATCCTCTGGAAGGCAAGGGTTCGCTGACGGCAGAGGAACTCAAAGAAAAAACACAGTTTCTTAAAAACAACGGCGTTCATATTGTAAGTGATAATGAAAGCCATGATGTAGTATAATAGTAGAGCCTTAGAAGTAAGGCTCTATTATAATATTTGGGATACTGTTTGGAGCAAGGTGAAAACGATGGACGCAGTACTGGATCATGAAGAACTGCATCGGCTGAATCGATTGTGTGCAGCATTGAACGAAGATGACAATTATCAGAAAGCGTTTACGGTCTTTTTGGAAAATCTGAAGGAACTTGTTCCGTTCCAAAAAGGCGATGTTTACGTGTACAGGAACGAAGACGGGCATATCAACTTCGAGGAGTTCATTATCGTTGACTGGGTCGATGAACACCTGGACAGATACCTGAACGAATATGCGGATATCGATGATGCCCTCCCGATCGTTTCCATGAAACAGCCCGTTATGTTCCGCAGTTCTGATGTCTTCATTTCCGATGAGCGAACGAAGACCAAGTATTACAATGAGCTGCTGCTGCCCGCCGGAATGCAGTATTCCATAGAAGGAAATCTGTATGTCGGTGACGACGGATATGTTGCAGGGATCGGCATACACCGCTCGGACGAGTTCGGTGATTTCACGGAAAAGGAACTGGAGATCATGAAACTTGCCAGGCCGCATCTGGCGAATGTGGCAAGGAGATTCATCGATTCACGAACAGAGATAGATGCGTATTCTGCAGGAGTCACGGCGCTCTATGATATGGAACAGTTTGGAATATGTATTTTTGACAAGCAGTTCAGGATCGAAGAGTCAAACCTTAACAGCGGCGGCGTAATCAGACAGGAAAACGTCGGAGAACTGATCCGCTCACTTGTAACAATATGTAAAAGCCTCAATGCCAAGGTTCAGAAACAGGGCATTTCCGAAACGGCTGAAGGGAACAAAGTGCACAGCCGTGTTAACATCGGCCATGATTCCTATTATGCAGAAATAATATATAAGAAGTATCAGGGCAATTATAAGTTTATTGCAACGATCTATGACGGCAACTTCATCTTTGATAGATTCGTGGCGGATATCCGGGGCAGATTCGAACTCACAGAAAGAGAATCTGATGTTCTGAAGTGCACCCTGAAAGGGATGAACAACACGGAAATCGGCAGGGAACTGTTCATCAGTGTACCGACTGTGAAAAAGCACTTGACCAGTATCTATCAGAAACTCGGGATCAAAGGAAAGCATCAGCTCCTGAATGTGATCATCGAGTGATCGGACCATCAGACGAATTCATTATTCCGGATCCTGTGCTGGTGTGGCATATGCCCGTGCTTTTTTCGAAACTCGCGAAAAATTACTTCGGGTCGGAAAAAATAGCGGTAGTAAATATCACCACCTCAATATAATGCATAAAGAGTACTACCTTAATCATAAACGGTAAAATCTCTACTTCTTTAGAAGGTTTTACCTGTTTTTTTTTTGCTTAAAATATTTTTTGTAAA
>CACZNZ010000215.1 GCA_902782625.1 uncultured Lachnospiraceae bacterium
CGGAGCCAGAGAAGAAAGTGCTGGCACTTGGCCAGAAGGCTGCCTATTTTTACCGCACCCCCTACTTTCTTAACATAGTTCAGGGCGGAGGCCTGCATGGATATCATGGGATTATGGAATTCCTACGGCTGATGGAAGAAGCATTTTCAACAGAGAAGGAGACGCAGGATCTTATCGTGCGAAAAGGATTGGGGTGTGAGAGCTGTATATGAAAGATGTGCATGTGATAGGGCCGACCTATACGGCGGATGTCTCCGGCGTCTGTTCTGCCCTTTATGAGATGGGAGGCATGGTGGTAATCCATGACCCTTCCGGGTGTAATTCCACCTATAATACACATGATGAGCCCCGATGGTATGATCAGGAAAGCCTGATATTTATATCAGGCCTTTCTCAGATGGATGCCCTGATGGGCAATGATGAAAAACTGATTCGTGATATCTGTAAAGCAGCCAGATTCTATCAACCTTCTTTTGTGGCACTTGTGCGGTCTCCGATTCCACTGATGACGGGAATGGACTTTGAGGCGGCAGCACGGGTGATCAAAGAACAGATCCACATTCCGGTATATGTGTTTCCTACGACGGGAATGCGGTCCTATGTCAGTGGGGCTGCCATGGCATTTCAAATGATGGCAGAAAAGATGGTTTCCGAAAAACCTGTGAAGGACGAAGGGAAGCCATCAGTAAATCTGCTGGGGGCAACCCCTCTTGATCTGTCGATAGGGACAACACTTGACTCTATACAGAAATCGTTGAAACTGTATGGGTTTGAGATCAATGCGACATTTGCCATGGGAAGTACGCCTGGTGAGATTGCAGAGGCATCGCAGGCTTCGATAAATCTCGTCCTTTCCGGAACCGGATTGCCTGCAGCGAGAGTGCTGAAGGAAAGACTGGGCATTCCCTGTGTTGTCGGGTTCCCATTGGAAGAAATGCAGGAAATGTGGAGAAAAAAACTGCTTCTGGCAGCCGGTACGAAAGAAGACCAGGTGCTGTGGGAAGAAAACAACGGCGGCGATGCGGACGGGTATATTATCGGAGAGGCAGTGTTCTCGCTGTCTTTACGGGAAATGATCTGGCAGAAGTTTCATAAGAATTTTGCGGTCATCTGTCCTCTTTTGGAAGAGAAAGAATTCGGGATCTTAGGCTGTCTTTATCTAAGGGATGAAGAAGAAATCCGAGAGAAACTTAAGACGGCAGATTATGTAATTGCAGATCCTTTATATGAGCCTTTTGCTGCAGAAAAAAACTGCTTTATCAGGCTTCCTCATGAGGCATGTTCCGGAAGGTGTTTCCGGAAGGAGCTGGGGGATTTGTATCAGACAGGGAGTATGCTCGGAAAGTATCTGTAGCATTTCCCATAGGCATCATGATATAATAAAAAAAACTGGTTGGGGTGAATAATAGCAATGAAAAAAGAAATCACATTACTGAGACAGAAGATGAAAGAACATGGCGTGGACGCCTGTATTGTTCCGACATCAGATTATCATGATTCAGAGTACGTAAGTGGATACTTTAAATGTCGTGAGTACCTGAGCGGATTTACCGGCTCGGCCGGGACTCTTGTCGTACTTGCGGATGAAGCTGGCTTATGGACAGACGGGAGATATTTTTTACAGGCGGCCTCACAGCTTGAAGGGACAGGTATCGAACTGAAAAAAGCCGGTGAACCGGGTGTTCCGACCATAGAGCAGTACCTTGTCGGGAAAATGCGGCCAGGACAGACACTTGCCTGCGATGGGAGATGCATCACCATGGAGCGGGCATGGAAACTGGAAGAGTCGCTTCGGAGCAAGAACATATTGATTAAAATGAATATGGACCTGGCCGGTGAAGTCTGGAAGGATCGTCCTTTGATCAGCGCTTCCCCAGTATGGGAACTCCCACTGGAATATGCAGGGGTATCCCGGGAGGAAAAGATTCAGGCAGTTCGGGAAAAACTGCAGGAAAAAGGAGCAGACTATCTGTTGCTGTCTTCCCTGCCGGATATCTGCTGGCTGCTCAATGTACGTGGAGGGGATGTAGCGTGTACGCCGGTTGTGCTCAGTTATCTTCTGATCGGGCGACAGGAAGTATTGTGGTATGTACAGGATGTGGTGTCGGACGAAATTCTTTCAAACATGGAAGGAATCCGTACAAAGGATTACCACGGCATTTATCAAGACCTTCCGGATCTTTTGCGAGGAAAAACGGTATGGTATGACAGTCGCAGACTCAATGCGGCTCTTGGCAGCCTGATTCCGGATAGCACTGCTAAGATCGATGAGGCTGTTCCGACACAGATGGCAAAAGCCATAAAAAATGAAAAAGAACAGGAAAATTTCCGCATCGCCCATCAAAAAGATGGTGTAGCGGTGACGAAGTTTATCTTCTGGCTCAAAGGAAATGTTTCGGGAGAAACGATCACAGAACTTAGTGCAGCGAAATATCTGGAGAATCTCCGGGCAGAGCACGAGCATTATCTCGGGCCGAGTTTTGATCCGATCATCGCATACAGCGATCATGGAGCGATCATTCATTACAGTGCTGATGAGACGACAAACCGGACGATCTATCCGGGAGGATTTCTGCTTGCTGATACCGGAGGACATTACCTGGAAGGAACTACTGATATCACCAGAACGATCTCTACCGGCGCCCTCACGAAACAGGAAAAGGAAATGTATACCCGTGTGCTGCAGGGACATATCCGCCTTGCGATGAAACATTTCACGCATGGGGAGACAGGAGCTTCCTTTGATGCAGCTGCAAGACAGCCTTTACTGGATATAGGATATGACTATAATCACGGAACCGGACATGGTGTCGGGTATCTTCTGAGTGTCCACGAAGGACCGAATATGTTCAGAAAGAAGAAGGCCGAGGATACTACGTCAGATTGTGTCATAGAAGAAGGAATGATCACATCCAACGAACCAGGTGTATACCTGGAAGGTAAGTTCGGTGTCCGGATAGAGGATCTCGTGTTGTGTGTGAAAGACCCAGATAAGAAGGACGGACTTATGCTGGAGACGCTCACACTAGTCCCGTTTGATCGGGCGGCCATCCTTCCGGAGCTTCTGACAAAAGAGGAAAAAGAATGGCTCAATGCCTATCATGAGACGGTCTACGAGAAGATCTCGCCTTATCTGAGCCTTGCGGAAAAGACATGGCTTCGGAAAGAGACGGAAGCATTATAGACCGGTGTATCACATAGGAGGGATATTATGATCTATCATCTGAAAAATGAGCATGTGGAACTAGCTGTTGCAGATGCCGGCGCTGAGCTGGTATCCATCAAAAAGGACGGAAAAGAATACCTTTGGAATGCGGATCCTGCATTCTGGGGACGCCATGCACCGGTTCTGTTTCCCCAGGTGGGAACGGTAAAGGACGGGAGATTTCTCTATGAAGGAAAAGAGTATCCCATGGGGCAGCATGGGTTTGCCAGAGATGAAGTCTTTACACTTATAGATCAGACGGAGGATAAACTGGTGTTTTCTCTGGCAGATTCAGAGGAGACTTATTCGAAGTATCCGTTTCATTTTGAATTGATTCTGGAATATGAACTGAAAGGAAATGAGATCACGGCCCGCTGGATTGTCAGGAACACCGACCAGAAACAGCTTCCGTTCTCTATTGGCGGGCATCCGGCGTTTCTGTGTCCGAAAGAAGGCAGAGGAGAGTGGAGCAGCCATCGGATCCGCCTCACCAAAGAAGGACTTCCTCTGTCAGAAATAGAGATTCATTCGCTAGAAGGCGGTGTGGTGAAAAGAGAAACCACATCGATGAAGATTGAAGACGGCTGTCTGATTCCGTCGATAGAACTGTTTGCCAATGACGCACTGATTCTTGAAGGTGAACAGGCTGATCGGGCTGCCTTGATCGACGAAGAAGGCAATGCCTATCTTGAAGTGGATTTTGTCTGTCCGGTACTTGGAATCTGGGCACCTGTCGGCAAAGAAGCTCCTTTTGTCTGCATCGAGCCATGGTTCGGGAGAGCCGATGGACAGGATTTTGAAGGGGAGATCACCGAAAGAGAATACGGGAATCTCCTGGAACCGGGAGAAGTCTTCACCCGGGAATATAAGATTCGTCTATTATAGCAGGGGCACACGGAAATGCCTCCGAACTGGTGCATGGTATTAGGGCTTGATTCACTGTCAAATTTTTGCTATACTTAAACGGATATAGATTACTGAATTGCTGACAGGAGGCGAAAGATGAATAAGGCAGTATTGATCAGAAGAGTTCTTTCTTTTCTTCTGAAACTCTGCGTGGTGCTGCTGTGCATGGCAGGAATTAGCCTGGGATCCTTCCAGGTGGTTACCCGGTACCTGACAGGAGAGTTTTATGATTTTCACAAAAAGGAGAGCCGGGATGACACGAAGAAAAAGAAGGCATCCAAGGAAGAGCAGCAGGAAAATCTGAATAATGAGAATATAGAAGCAACACTGGTTTTTGTGGACAGTTCGGATTTTGTTAATGAATATATCACCATGTGTCTGTATAACAAAGAAACCAAAGCGTTTGATCTGGTACTGCTGCCGGAAGATGCCGAGGTGGAGGTAAGTCCTACTCTTGCCAGTATATTGCGACAGAAGATTCCGGATATGAAGAATAAAGTGTCCATTGGGAAGATATCCAGCGCATTCGGTGACGAGAAATATGAAAAACTCGTCTCCGTGGTATCGGAATTATCCGGTATGAAAATGGGCGGCTATGATGTTATGAGTGCCAAGGACTTCGGATCATTTATAGATGCGTGTGGCAAAGTACAATATAAGACAACACAAAGGATGTCTTATCGTAATGAAAACGGAGAACTCGAAGAACTCCCTGCCGGTTTGCAGAAATTTGACGGAGACTCTGCACTTATTGTGCTTTCCTATCATGACGGAACGGAAGATCAGGAATCAAGAAGACTTGAGACCACAAGCGGATTCCTGAATGAATTACTGAATTCTGTTGTAAAGAAAGGAAAACAGAAAGAAGCAGGAGAGGCCTATCAGAAGTATGCACAGACGCATCTCGACAAAGGGGTGACAAGTCCCGTCGATATTCTTGCCGGCATGCAATCAGGCCAGTACATGACTCGCATCATGCAGGGTAATGTAAAAAAAGGCATTTATCAGCTTGACG
>CACZNZ010000216.1 GCA_902782625.1 uncultured Lachnospiraceae bacterium
AAGAAGCCAAAAAACCAAAATATAAAGACTGGTACAGGGACACGACAAGCGGATCATCCGGGGTACCATTGATGCTCCTGGTTTCGCCGAAAGAGAAGGCTTTCAATATGGCAAACTGGTTTCGCGTGATGATGGTTGCAGGGTATAATCCCTTCCTGGGTAAGACGATGAGCCGCAAAAGCGCGCACAGTATTACCGGAGGCAGTGATACATTTCTGCAGCATTTCGGAATACTCCGGAGAGGATTTGTGGCACAGTACGATCCGGAACCGGAGATCGTCAAACAGATCAACCGTTATAAGCCGGATTTCCTTTATATGAATAAAAGCGAATTCATGAGAATCTGCCTGTACTGTAAGCAGAACCATGTAAAACTGGCTAAACCAAAATATTACTGTCCGACAGGGGAAAAGATTGATGATACCGCAAGGAAACTGTTTGCAGAGATCCTCGGACCGGGCATCATCGATTCCTATGGAACTGCCGAAACAGGTGCGGCGATGGTAAGACTGTTTGGAAACAAAACCTATATTGTTCACAATGATTCCTTTGTCGTGAACATTTACGATGAAAACAATAAACCTGCCAAAGAAGGTAACATCGTGATCACGCCACTATATAAGACAGACCTGCCGTTGATCAATTACGCGATCGGGGACAGAGGTACCTGTGCGATGAGAGACGGTGTCCGCTTTATCACCAGTGTACAGGGAAGAATGAACGATTTCTTTAAATACCGGACCGGGGAAGTGACGACATTTTTTGAGATCGCACCTATCATCGCTCATTACGATGACATTTTCCAGATCCGTTTTATCCAGGAAAGCTATGACCTGATCCATATTCAGTGTGTTCAGAATAAAGAACTATCCGATAAGACGGAAAAGGAAGTGGAAGAGGAACTTTCAGAGAAACTCAATGCGAAGTTCAAGCATCCGTTCCGGTTTGAATTTGAATGGATGGATTCTATTCCACCGGATCCTAACGGAAAACTGAGGATGATCGTCTGCAAAGTAGACTGACAGGGAGAAATCTATGAGCTCATATGAACAAAACAGGAAGGCAGTGCTCAATAAGATGGCGTTTACTTCAGGATTCTTTTTCATCCTGGCACAGCTATGTGTCCGTGGACTGACCTTCGTGGTAACACCAATCTATACCAGACTTCTGGATACTGCCCAATACGGAGAAATCCGGGTATTTGAGTCCTGGCTGCTCATAGCCTATCCGACCATGTCGCTTTGCCTCTGGAAGAGCGCGGATGTCGCTAAATATGATTTCAAGGAAAAGTATAATTCGTATATTTCTGCAGTACACACCTTGTCTTATATTGCGATTGCTTTCTTTTTCGGGCTCTGTCTGATCTTCAAAGCTCCGGTGCAGGAATTCTGTTCCATGGATGATCTGATGTTTTACATCTGCTTCCTCTATGTGTTTACCTACACCAGTATGCTTTACCTGCAGCGCAGGGATAAACAGGTGCTCCGGTATAAATTCTCGACGGCAGCGACATTGCTGACGATCGTACCGGGAACGTTGCTCTCTATCTTGCTGATCTACATCGGAAGGAAACAGGGGCTCATTGAACAGCTGGTACACCGCAGGATCATCGGATATTACACACCGCAGATTATCGGCGGGGCTATTATTGCAGTCATTCTCGTATTTCAGGGAAGAAAGCTCTATGACAAAACCTATTGGAAATACGGTCTTGCCTACAGCCTTCCGCTGATTCCGGAAGCCCTTTCCATCCAGATTATGAACCAGTCGGATAAGATTATGATCCAGAGGATGATCGGCAAGTCGGAGACGGGTATTTTTGCTCTTGCGACTACGGTGTCATTTATCATCTGGATCCTTGAAGATTCGGTGTGGAATGCGTGGATTCCGTGGTTGTATGAAAAGATTTCCAGGAAAGAGACAGAGGATATTGAAAAACCTTGGACAGCAGTCATGCATGCTTTCGGAGTATTGTCCTGGCTGCTTGTGATCCTCGCTCCGGAGGAGATTGCCATACTTGGCCCGGAAGCCTATCATGCAGCGGTCTTTCTGATTGCCCCGATGGTTACGGGAACATTATTCCGCTTCTACAGTTACAGTTATTCGGCGATACAGAATTATTATAAAAAAACAAGATATGTGGCAGCCGGTACGATTGTGACAATGATTCTGAATGTTGCATTGAACTATATCTGTATTCTGAATTTCGGATATATGGCAGCAGCTTACACGACAGCCTTTAGTTACATGGTATTATTGCTGGTACAGGGATTTCTCGAGTATAAGATCACAGGCCAGGTAATCGTGCCACTTCATAAAACCGTACTGATCGCACTGCTTTACGGAGCGATCAACGTAGCTTCCATGGGACTTTTTTATCTTCCGTGGTTCGTGCGATACGCGGCAATCCTGGTGGTGTGCAGCATGACCTTTATCCTGATGCGTAAGCAGCTGTTCGGATTGTTAGGCATGTTTCGAAAAGGGAATGAGTAGAGAATGAAGATGGAATCTTCAAAAAAATATCTTTACAGAGATCAGATTAAGTTCATTGCCATTATGGCAATGACGTTGAATCATGGTGCCCGGGTCTTTCTGACGCCGGGTACCTTTGTCTGTGAATTGCTGATTGGGATTGGATACGCCACGGCGATTACGATGTGTTATTTTCTGGTGGAAGGGTTTCACTGTACACACTCGCAAAAACAATACGGGGCAAGACTGCTGGGCTTCGGGATTGTCTCTCAGTTGCCTTTTATGATGCTGGAAGCATTTGCCGGACAGAAATACACTTGGAATATGCTCCTGACGCTGTTCATTTGTTATTTGATTCTCTGGATCATTGAAAATGTTTCGGATTATGCCATGAAGATTGGTCTGGTCATCGCCATGTTCTATGTCAGCGTCTATGCGGACTGGGCTGTCTCGGCACCACTTTTTACGGTTCTTTTTTACAGATCCTATGGCGATAAAAAAGCGACACAGACTGCATTTGCAGCAAGTATCGCTTTAGTCGTGATCAATGATTATCTGGATTCAGGCAATCTTTTGTTTTGTGGACTCCACTCGGTCGGGCTTATCTTTTCTGCTTTTCTGATCCTGATTTTGTATAACGGACAAAGAAGCAGATTCAGCAAAACCTTTTTGAAATGGTTTTTCTATCTTTATTACCCCGTCCACCTTGTCGTTCTTGACCTGCTTGGATTACTTTACGTCGATCCGGATATGGTCCATCGCGTGAAAGAGCAAATCCTGGGCTTCTTGTAAAGTTGCTCCTTTTGTAATGATGTGTCCGATTCTGTGAGGGCCGACACGGAAAGCATGAACTTCGTCGCCCGGCTTATAATCAAACTGAACTTCCACAATATTCTCATCCGGTGCATTGAGATCTTCCTGGACTTCGATGACACCGTCTTTTTTGCTCATCAGAAGATGGCTTGCATTCGGCGTAAACGGACCTGATATGTCAAAATCCGGGTCATTTCCGAGAGCTGTCAGAAGAATCTTTTCATAGTAATCAAATCCATAATAGATGGCAGTTAGTTCGGCAAGTTCGGTTGCACCGCAGCGTCCGCCAAGTTCAAGGACGTAGGTCTTGTCGTCTTTTAAGATAAAATCAGCATTGATGGCACAGTTGTCCAGCTTCATGGCTTTTACAGCACCGCGCAATTGTTCCTTGGCATCTTCGATGACCTCGGGACTAAGTTCATAAGGTGCAAAATGCCCGATCGGCACCCCGGTATCTCCGTGGAAAACATAGTCTCCGTGTGGGAGGATAAACCGGACTTCTCCTCCGGATACAAAAGCCTGTGCCCCGAATTCTTCTCCTTCGATAAATTCTTCGATCAGGAAATAATCCTTTCTTGTATTATCCTTGACATAGGCACTTGCCTCTTCAAACTCATCATAGGAATCCACACGGATGATTCCGCGGCTTCCCGAAGAATCCACAGACTTAAAGATCAGAGGGAAATTCAGTCCTTCTATGCGGCTCTTAAGATCTTCTTCAAAGGACACCTGACGAAAACGGGCAGTGCGGACACCATATTCCTCGTATTTTGTCTTCATCAGCATCTTGTCTACTGCGATGCAGGCTGCCTCATAGGAAAGCCCGCACAGACCAAGTTCGTCACAGACACGACCGATCGTGATTACTGCGACATCGGTCCCTGTGGTGATAATACCGTCTATGTTCTCCTCTTTGGCTATCTCCAGGATCTTATCAGCATCAACAGTGTTTTCATAATAGACTTTATCGGCCAGCTCAAATCCCGGATAATTGCCGGGAATACTCACGACGATCGTGTAAAGTCCCATGCGTCTGGCTGTTTTGATCAGCGGTACCTGGTAGATCCCAGCGCCTAAAATCATAATTTTTTTCATGGATTGGATGACTCCTCTCTGGTTTCTTTATATTGTTTGACCATCTGATGAATCTGATGATGATGGTCTGCATTCTCATGGGTAATGATATCCCGGATAACAAACTGAGGATTGCGGTTCATGCCAAGGAACATACGACCGAGGTATTCTCCGATCAGTCCCAGGAAAAGCATGATCAGTCCACCGAAGAAGCACAGGGCTACCATCATAGAAGGCCAGCCGATTGCCATCGACGGATTCAGTATTTTTCGTATGATAATGACAATGGCTCCAAGAATACTTAACATAGAGAAGAAATATCCACAGTATGCTGCCATGTGCAGAGGGACAACAGAATAGCCCATAATATTGGACCATAACTGAATCAGTTTTTTGAAGGTGTAGCCTGATTCACCTACTTCCCTGTCAAAATGCTGAATCGGAATACAACTTATATTGCGAGTTGTTCTTAAGAAAAGTCCCTGCAGATGTGTGTAAGGACTCTGATATTGGATCACATAGTCTCTTACAAATTTCCGGATCACCCAGTAACTGGAAGTCCGCATATCTTTCGGCTTTCCAATCAGCAGGCGGACGGTCAGATAATTGACATAACTTCCGAAATTCCGGAACAGAGAATGCTTTTTGGAAGGATAATACCCGTAGACAATATCATATCCTTTCTCAATCTCTTCAAGCAGCAGAGGAAGCTGGGAAGGATGCGTCTGCATATCATCATCCATCGCAATGATATATTCTCCTGAAGCGTAGTTCAGTGAAGCCATGACAGCGTTATGCTGCCCGGAATTTCTGGCAAGAGAGATAACCTTGACAAAAGGATAATCTTCAGCCAGTTTTTTTAATTCTGCAAGTGTCGCACCCTCGTCAGGGGAGCAGTCGTCGGTCAGGATAAATTCATACTCATGTCTGCCGATCTCATCGAGTTTGGCAGCGGTCATCTCGACAACTTTGCGAATCGTTTTGGAAGATTTGTAACATGGTATAACGATTGAGTGCAGCATGATGCCTCCTGTTAAATTTGTTTATAAAATGCCTGGATACCTTCACAGACAGCACTGACTTTTTCTTCCGTAAGACCATAGTACATCGGAAGCCGTAGCAGGCGCTCACTTTCGCTTGTCGTAAATCGGTCTTCTCCGTGGAACCGGCCGTATCGCTGTCCCGCCGGTGCGTTATGGAGCGGAATATAGTGGAATACCGTAGAGATTTCTCTCTGTTTTAGAAAAGCAATCAGGGCACTTCGCTGTTCAAGATCTTTTGTCTTAATATAGAACATATGAGCATTGTGCGTACAGTGCTCCGGAATGAAAGGAAGTTCGATGAGACCTTCCTGCGCCAGCGGGGAAAGCATTTCATAATACATATTCCAGGAATGCATCCGGTTATCGTAGATCATATCTGCAATTTCAAGCTGTGCCCAGAGATACGCAGCGTTCATATCACTTGGAAGATAGGATGAGCCCGCTTCCACCCAGGTATACTTATCGATTTCTCCCCGGAAGAATTTGCTTCGGTTTGTTCCTTTCTCACGGATAATCTCAGCCATTTCCTTATGAGCTGGATCACGGATCAGGAGAGCGCCTCCTTCACCCATGCTGTAATTCTTGGTTTCATGGAAACTGAAACATCCGTAATCTCCCAGTGAACCGAGAGCTTTTCCTTTATAAGAAGACATAACACCTTGTGCGGCATCTTCGATGACAATCAGCTGATGCCTCTTTGCAATATCAAGAATCGTGTCCATCTCACAGCCGACACCGGCATAATGGACAGGAACGATTGCCTTGGTCCGTTCTGTCACGGCATCCTCGATCAGCTTTTCATCGATGTTCATTGTATCCGGCCGTATATCCACAAAAACAGCAGTTGCTCCGCGAAGGACAAAGGCATCGGCAGTAGATACAAATGTGTAAGATGGCATGATGACCTCATCTCCTGGACCGATGTCGGCAAGAAGGGCAGCCATCTCTGTCGCATGGGTGCAGGAGGTTGTAAGCAGCGCGGCAGCTGTTCCTGTTCTTTTTTCAATCCATGCGTTACATTTTTTCGTAAATACGCCGTTG
>CACZNZ010000217.1 GCA_902782625.1 uncultured Lachnospiraceae bacterium
GAAAAAAAGCTTCGCGATGAGAAACGTCCTTCTAAAATTATTCCATTCCAGAAAACAAAGGAAGACTGTAAAAAAGCATATACCCATGAACTGCGCAGAGCGTTATTTGCACCGAAAGAGCTGAAAAATCCGGAATACCTGGAACGGTTCCGCGGGATATACATGCCTTACTGGTCTTACAGCTTTCATCATGACGGACCGGTAGAACTGAGCGGAACACAAAGCTACTCCAAGGGCGATTATGACATCACTGACTATTACACTGTAACAGGAGAACTTCATGGGGATTATGAGGGAATCATGTTTGATGCCTCTTCTTCTTTTGATGATGAGATCAGTCAGTCGATTGCACCGTATGATCCCTCTCAGATGAAAGAGTTTACGCCATCCTACCTTTCCGGATTTTATGCAGATACAGCAGATGTATCCTCTAAACTATATCAGGACGATGCGAATACGATTGCCAACGAGGAATCTCTTCGGGTGATTCAGAATGACAGAAATCTGCGCAGTTATGATATCGAGGACGATACCGCACTAAAAAAACTCAACGAAAAAATGATGACACAGATTGAGGAGCCTGTTGCTGCCATGATACCGGTATGGTTTTTAACCTGGAGGGACAGGGACAGAGTTGCCTATACCACGATAAACGGACAGACAGGTAAAGTGTGCGCCGATATTCCGGTAGACATCAGAAAATTCATTGTCTTTTCCGTACTGCTTGCACTTCCGATCTTTCTTTTACTGGAAGCAGCTATATCGCTGTCTGCACCGCTGTCTTTATCATTGACTGCCCTTCTCTGCGTCATTGCAGGAGCAGTTTATTTTTATGAGATGACAGAGATAGAAGACAGGGATAAGCGAAAAGAGGACAAAGGATTTCAGGCAAAGAAAAGAAAGAAAAAAGCAGACAAAACGAATTCATCAGATGAGCGATGGAAGATAGGAGATTATCTCGTTGCAGGAGGCTGGATAGGTCTGATTATCGTTTTTGTAATCGCGTTCTTTATGCTGGATAGCACAATTTCAGCCATTTTTAACCGGTTCACGATCCATTTTTTCCTGATCAGTATTGTCATTACCGTCTGGGTATATGCACATCGATATCAGCGGGAACATGAACTGAGCTATCCTATGGCCAGAGAGATTGCAGTTTCTCAGATTGCGGCGATTGCCGCCTGTGTGATCAGTATGATTCATCCGGTCTCTGATCTGTTTTATTATGGCGGGATGATGCTTTGTTATCTCGGTGTTTTTATCACGATGATCATGATCATACGCAGATATAATCTTCTGATTACAAGACCGATACCGAATCTTCATAAGAGAGGAGGGAATCAGGCATGAAAAGATATGTTTTTATATTCTTTCTGACGGTTTTTGCAGGTATGGCCGGATTCGGGATGATCGAAGCAAAGGCAGCATCGGAACCTTCTTTTTATGATGTGGATGGGAAAAAGTATCAGCTCTATCTCGATGATGAAGAGGATCTGCTGACGGAGAAAGAAGAAGAAAAACTTCTGGAGATTATGGCACCGATTGCTGACTATGGGCATGCAGCATTTGTAACAGCGAGAATCGAAAACAGTGACTTTGTGCAGGCTACAGGAGATCTCTATCATTCCCTGTTCGGTAAGGAAAGTGGTACGATCTTTATGATCGATATGAATCATCGGCAGCTGATCCTGTTCAGTGACGGCGCCTTATACAAAGTCGTGACGAAAAGCTATGCCAATACGATTACAGACAATGTATATACTAAAGCCAAAAAGGGCAAATATTACGAATGTGCTGCAGAAGCATTTCGGGAGATCGGCATCCTGCTTGGCGGGCACAGTATCGCACAGCCGATGAAACATATCTGTAATGCCATGCTTGCTCTGGTGCTGGCAGTGATTATCTTTTTCTTCGTTGTGATCAGCAAATCCATGCACCATAGAGCAAATGATAAAGAAATACTTGATATGATTCATGCGAACCCGCAATTTGTCTATTCCAATGTCTCTTTCCTGAAATCGCACAAAGTCTACAATCCTAAGGAGAGAAGCCACGGTGGATTCGGAGGCTCAGGCGGCGGCGGTTCCAGCGGTGGAGGCGGGAGCCATGGATTTTAGGAATAACAACTTCCAGAAAGGAACAATAAGATGCTGAAAACACTAGCAGGTCAGGTCAAAGAATTTAAAAAAGATTCATTTCTGACACCGACCTTTATGATCCTCGAGGTCATACTGGAGATGCTCATTCCACTGCTTATGTCATCAATCATTGACCTGGGCGTGGAGAAAGGAGACATCAGACATATTCTTCTCACAGGATTGTGGATGGTCATTGTTGCCTGCGGAGGGCTCTTTGCCGGAATTATGGGAGGAAAATACGGTGCCAGAGCATCCACCGGATTTGCAAGGAATCTTAGAAAATCCATGTTTGAAAAAATACAGACATTTTCTTTTTCCAATATCGACCACTTCAGTTCGGCAAGCCTGGTTACCAGGATGACAACGGATGTCAATAATCTGCAGAACGCCTATCAGATGATTTTGCGGATGTGCACCAGAGCACCTTTTTCATTGCTGATTGCAATGTTTATGTCTTTTTATATCAGTGTCAGACTGGCAAGCATTTACCTGATAGCAGTTTTGCTTCTGGTGATGGTACTCATGATTATCGTCCGGTTTGCGATGAAATATTTCAGCCAGCTTTTTATCAGATATGATGATCTTAATTCCGGAGTACAGGAAAATGTGCGGGGAATCCGTGTCGTAAAATCCTATGTACGGGAAGAATTTGAAAAAGACAATTTCAGAAAACGAAGTGACA
>CACZNZ010000218.1 GCA_902782625.1 uncultured Lachnospiraceae bacterium
GAAGACATTAAATCAAAGATGAAATGGCAGACCATCGGATATGATAAGATCAATCAGCTTCGCCATGTAAGATTCTTTAAAGACATCTACGGGCTCCGCGCACATATGAAAAAACATGCTGCCTTGATCCGGCCGAAGTTTGAAGTTGTACTTCATGCTCTGAAGAATGAACTTGGAGACCTTCAGATTGCCAGATGGACGGACCCCAAAGGAGGATATTTCATCTCCTTTGACTCTGAACCGGGATGCGCAAAAGAAATCGTTGCCAGATGCAAGGAAGCAGGCGTTGTGATGACAGGAGCAGGAGCAGCCTTTCCATATGGCAATGATCCTGACGATTCCAATATCCGTATCGCGCCGACCATGCCTTCTTTGGAGGAACTGAAGCAGGCAGTAGAGGTGTTTGTGGTATGTGTGAAGATGGTAACGGCCAAAAAACTTCTTTCTGAATAATAACAATGAACTGATAAAGTAACTGCGCCGGACAGGGGCAGTTACTTTTTTCACGTAGCAAATGAGGGGAATATTATGGAACATATGACGATTAAAGATATATTGGAAGCAACTGGTGGCAAACTTCTGTGTGGGCAGGAACATACGGTGATCCGCGATTTCTCCATTGACTCCAGACAAGGGTCCTATGACAGCATTTTTGTACCGATCATCGGAGAACGGGTTGACGCTCATAAGTTTATCAGGGATGCTCTCAAAATCAACGGGGCAACCTTCACTGCTCAGCACTCGCAGATGGATGACACCAAACCGTGGATTCGAGTCGATGATACGTTAGAAGCCATGCAGAAGGTCGGCACCTTCTACCGCAACCGGATGAAACTTCCGGTGGTGGCCGTGACAGGGAGTGTGGGGAAAACCACGACCCGCGAGATGATTGCCACGGTGCTTGCTTCCGAGAAAAAGGTATTTGAGACCAGAGGGAATCAGAATTCGCAGGTAGGCGTACCGCTTACTCTGGCGCATCTTTCCAGAGAAGATGAAATCGCCGTTCTTGAGATTGGCATGAGTGAACGGGGACAGATCGAGAAATTGACCAAAATGATACGGCCTAATATTGCTGTGGTTACCGTTATAGGCGTAAGCCACATCGCACAGCTGAAGTCTCAGGAAAACATTTGCTTAGAAAAGATGGATATCGTCAAAGGACTTCCTGAGGACGGCATGGTCTTTCTGAATGGCGATGATCCTTTCCTGGCTCCATACAAGGGCAGACTTCCGTATAAGACATTCTTCTACGGTCTTGGCGAAAACTGTGATTACAGAGCAGAAAATATACGCATTACCAGAGGACAGACACATTTTACCCTTGTCTATGCGGATGGGACGCAGGAAGTGATTCTGGCAGCCATGGGAGAGCATAATGTAAGAAATGCACTGGCAGGGCTGGGCATTGCCCACCAGATGGGACTTGACATGAGGATTGCGGCAGCTTCTTTGCAGCATTTTTCAGGCCAGCGGCAAAAAATGTACCGTACATCATCCTGCTTGCTGATTGATGACACCTACAATGCCAGTCCGGATTCCATGAAGGCCAGCGCCAAGGTGCTTTCGGAGATGAGTGGTATCGAAGGACGGCGGATTGCTGGTCTTGCGGATATGCTGGAACTTGGAGATGACGAAGCACGGTATCATTATGAGACAGGGCAGGCGATCGGAAAGCTTTCCATTGATGTGGCAGCCGCCTACGGTGCGTTGGCAAAAGAACTTCTGAAAGGAATCAGGGAAGAGAATCCAGATATCGAGACCCACTGGTTTGAGACTAAAGAAGAACTAAAGGAATGGCTTCTTCACAATGTTCATGAAAAGGATGCTCTGCTTCTGAAAGGTTCGAATGGCATGGGACTTTCGACCATCTCAGAAGCATTCCTCGAAAAAGACCGGGAGACTGGAACAGATGAGTAACGACAATTACAATGCAAACAGTATAGATATTCTTGAAGGACTTGAGGCAGTCAGGAAACGTCCCGGAATGTATATCGGCAGCGTTTCTACAAGAGGCCTGAATCATCTGATCTATGAGATCGTGGACAATTCTGTGGATGAACATCTTGCCGGTTTCTGTGATGAGATCCATGTGGAACTCGGAGAAGATGGGACAGCCTCAATCCGGGATAACGGAAGAGGTATCCCGGTAGGCATCAATGAAAAAGCAGGAATTCCCGCAGTGGAAGTTGTCTTTACCATGCTCCATGCCGGGGGTAAATTCGGCAACGATGGATATAAGATATCTGGCGGACTCCACGGAGTGGGGGCTTCGGTGGTTAACGCGCTGTCCGTATGGCTTGAGGTTAAAATTCAGACTGACGGAAAAGTCTATGAGCAGATGTTTGAAAAGGGACATACGGTTGCCCCGTTAGAGGTAATCGGCACCTGCAAAAAGAGTGAAACGGGAACCAGCGTGACATTTCTGCCGGATGATGAAATATTTGATAAAACTTATTTTAAAGCGGAATCTATCAAGAGCCGGCTTCATGAGACAGCCTATCTCAATCCGGGACTGAAGATCATTTTCACAAACCGCAGGCCCGGGGAAGAGGAGGAAATCTGTTTTGAGGAACCGGAAGGACTGAAAGCCTATGTGGCAGATCTCAACAAGAAAAAGAGCAAGATCAGTGAGATCGTCTATTTTAAGAAAAAAGTGGATGATATTGAGGTGGAAGCTGCATTTCAGTATGTGGATGAGTACCAGGAGACGCTCCTGGGATTCTGCAACAATATCGGAACCATGGAAGGCGGAACCCATATCACAGGGTTCAAGACCAAGTTCACGGCGGTGATGAATCAGTATGCCCGGGAAATCGGGGTGCTTAAAGAAAAGGATAAGAATTTTACCGGAGCAGATGTAAGAAACGGTATGACAGCTGTTCTCTCTATCAAGCATAAGGATCCTCGTTTTGAAGGACAGACCAAGACAAAACTCGACAATCCTGATGCTGGAAAGGCAGTCTCAGAGGTGGTCGGGGAAGAACTGGTGCTCTATTTTGACAGGAATTTAGAAGAGCTTCGCAAAATTCTTTCCTGTGCTGAGAAATCGGCAAAGATCCGTAAAGCGGAGGAGAAGGCACGGACCAATCTGATCTCCAAATCCAAATATTCGATTGATACCAACGGAAAGCTGGCAAATTGCGAGAGCAGGAAACCGGAAGAATGTGAAGTGTTTATCGTGGAGGGTGATTCCGCAGGTGGTTCAGCCAAGACTGCAAGGAATCGCAAAACCCAGGCGATTCTTCCTATACGGGGAAAGATCCTCAATGTAGAGAAGGCAACGATGGATAAAGTCCTGGCAAACGCGGAGATCAAAACCATGATCCATACCTTTGGCTGTGGTTTTTCGGAAGGATACGGCAACGACTTTGACATCAGCAAGCTTCGGTATCATAAGATTGTGATTATGACCGATGCCGATGTGGACGGAGCGCATATCGCTACTTTGCTGCTTACTTTCTTTTATCGGTTCATGCCGGAATTGATCCATCACGGACATGTTTATCTGGCAACGCCTCCGCTCTATAAGGCAGTGCCCAAAAAAGGGAAAGAAGAATATCTTTATGATGACAGGGCGCTTGAGAAATACAGAAAAACCCATAAAGGGGCTTTCACGCTGCAGAGATATAAAGGACTTGGGGAGATGGATGCAGAACAGTTGTGGGAGACCACCCTTGATCCTGAGACCAGAATTCTCAAACAGGTCGAGATTGAAGACGGGCGTCTGGCATCGGAGATTACTTCCATGCTGATGGGCTCGGAAGTGCCGCCGCGCAGAGCATTTATTCATTCGCATGCACAGGATGCGGATATTGATCTGTAGACGGACTGCACAATAGAAAGGCAATAAGAATGGCAGAACAAATCATTAAAACAGAATTTTCCGAAGTGATGCAGAAATCCTACATTGATTATGCGATGAGTGTCATCACACAGAGGGCGTTGCCGGATGTACGGGACGGATTAAAACCTGTACAGAGACGGGTTCTGTATGCGATGCAGGAACTCGGCCTCTCTTCCGATCGTCCTCACAGAAAGTCGGCTCGTATCGTCGGAGATACCATGGGTAAATACCATCCACACGGCGACAGTTCGATCTATGAAGCACTGGTGGTAATGGAGCAGGAGTTTAAGAAAGGGATGCCGCTTGTTGACGGACATGGGAATTTCGGATCCATTGAAGGCGACGGAGCGGCTGCCATGCGTTATACAGAGGCAAAGCTTGAGAAATTCACACAGGAAGTTTATCTGAAAGATCTTGACAAAAATGTCGTGGATTTTACGATGAACTTTGATGAGACGGAAAGAGAGCCGGTCGTGCTTCCCGTGCGGATTCCCAATCTGCTGATCAATGGGGCAGAAGGTATTGCTGTCGGCATGACGACGAATATCCCACCTCATAATCTCTGCGAGGTAGCAGACGGCGTGATGGCTTATCTGGATGATCCGGATATCACGACAGAAGGGTTGATGGAGTATATCCAGGGACCGGATTTTCCCACAGGAGGTCTGGTGGTCAATAAAAAAGATCTTCGTGAGATCTATGAGACCGGAGTCGGGAAGCTGAAGCTCCGCGGGAAGGTGGAAGTGGAAGCACCGAAACGGAAGAGCGGCCGCGAAAAGCTGGTGATTACTGAGATTCCTTATACGATGATCGGGGCCAATATCGGGAAATTCATCTCCGATGTGGTAGGCCTGATTGAAAACCGTGTCACTGGGGATATTGTGGATGTATCCAATGAATCTTCCAAAGAAGGAATCCGTATTGTACTCGAATTGAAAAAAGGGGCTGATCCGGAGCAGATTACAAACATCCTTTATAAGAAAACAAGACTGGAGGACACGTTTGGTGTCAATATGCTTGCGATCGCTGACGGAAAGCCGGAACTCTTATCTCTGAAAGAGATCATCGCAAGACACACTGCATTTTATAAAGAAATCCTGACGAGAAAATACGAGACACTTCTTGCGAAGGAACTTGAACAAAAAGAGATTAAAGAAGGTCTGATCAAGGCCTGCGATATCATTGATCTGATCATAGAAATCCTCCGGGGCAGCAACAGTATCAAAGAGGCAAAGAACTGCCTGATTCACGGAGATACCGGGGAAATCCGATTCAAGACGAAGAAATCCCAGAAAGAAGCATCCAGATTGTCCTTTACGGAGAAGCAGGCGACAGCGATTCTTGAGATGCGTCTGTATCGACTGATTGGTCTGGAGATCCTTGCGCTGCAGAACGAATATGCCGAGATTCTCAATAAGATCAAGAATTATCAGGATATACTCGATCATCCGGAATCTATGAAACGGGTGATGAAAAAGGATCTTAAAAAGATCAAGAAGGATTTCGGATTTGAACGAAAGACACAACTTGTCAATGCGAAAGCAGCGGTGATTCAGGAAAAACCTCTCGAAGAAAAAGAAGTTGTCTTTGTCATGGATCGTTTCGGATATGCAAAGGTATTCGACCTTTCTACAGTCGAGAGAAATACGGATACTGTATATCAGGAATATAAGACGATCATCAACTGCATGAATACGGAAAAGATTGCATTTTTTACGGACACTGGACTCATGCATCAGGTGAAGGTGCTAGATGTCCCTGTAGGAAGGCTGCGTGACAAAGGGACACCGATTGATAATCTCTGTAATTATGACAGCAAGTCAGAGCAGATTGTCCTTGCGGTACCGGAACATTTGCTGTCAATGGGAAGTCTTTTATTCGTGACAGAGCAATCGATGGTGAAACTGGTTGACGGGCAGGAGTATCTGGTATCGAAAAAGACGGTACAGGCAACAAAACTGTCCGAGAATGACAAGGTACGCGCTGTATTTATGCTGTCCGGCAAAGAGGAGCAAAGAAGCGGCTATGTCATCATGCAGAGTGAAGAGGGATATTTCCTCCGATTTGCTTTGCAGGAAGTTACTTACAAAAAGAAAGGAGCACTCGGGCTCCAGGGAATGAATCTGTCAGATCAGGACAGTGTCTCGCATGTCTATCTTTACGGGACTATGGAAGAATCAACGGATTCCATCATGTATAAAGAAAAAGAATTGTCCTTTGGCAAGCTTCGGTTGATGAAGCATAATTCCAAAGGGGTAAAAGTGAGAAGATAAAAAAACAGTGTCACTTCGAATAGAAGAGGCACTGTTTTTTGAAGTCTAATCGTAAATGATAACGGGGAATCCTTCTTTTACATGTTTAAAGAGGACTTCTGCGGCATAGATCGGGAGATTGACACATCCGTGGGATCCATTGCCACGGTATTCATTGCCACCAAAATATCCACGCCAATCCGCATCGTGGAGTCCCTGGTTTCCGTTGAAAGGCATCCAGTAGCGTACTTTGGAGGAATACTCCCCGCCGCCGGCATTCGGTCCGGTAAGTGTGGCGTTACGCTGCTTGTAGGTAATACTGTAAGCACCGGTATAGGTGGGAGCATTCTTGGTGGGATCACCTGTGACACAGGAATCGTTCATGATACATTTGCCGTCGACGAAGAGCCAGACTTCCTGACTGGCAATGCTGACTTCTACATAGGAATCACCGATATCAGTATCTTTTTTACGGACTTCGGCCGTGTATTCATAGACGGGTTCCCGTTTTACGTCGGCACCGGCTTTCATATCTTTGATCAGTTTGGCTTTTTCTTTTTCTGCGTCGATCTTCCAGCCGTAATCCCCATCGGCGACCCATTTCTTTTCTCCGTTTGCCGTCTTAAAATATCTTCCGCCGCCCATGGTGTTATATTTATCGCCAAGCTTTCGAAGATATTTGTCAATTTGATCTCCCTGGATCTTCACCTCGAATTTATCGTTGATCTTGATAAAGTCTTTGGTCGTGGCATAGTCAAGCACCGAGTCTTCATAGACAAAATCGTAGGTAATGGTACAGCCCGTGTATTTGTTGGCTGTGGCCAGAGCATTCTGAACATCATCGTCTTTTTCAAAATGTTTCGGCATCTTATAAAGGCCTTCCTTTTCCAGATCAATCTCCGTAACACCGCTTCGGATATCCTCATCTATCTTCGCGATCAGTTTCTTTTTCAGAACTGTATTGCCTAAAATCTCCGGAACGACCTCATAGGCGGTCTTGCCTTTTTTCACATAGGCATCTTCAGGTGCGATGATATTTTTTTTATCAAAACAGGCCAGTGCATTTACCTGTTCTTTCAGCTTTGCCTCGTCATAAGTCATGGTAAGAGAAATCTTATTATTGTGTTCCCCAAAGAAATCCATGAACCAAGTCCATTTATCTTCTCCGGCATGCAGGTCCTTAACCTGGGATCCCACATCAATAACTGTACCAATTGCCTGAGGATCAATCTGTTCTGTACGCTCTTTTTCCTTCAGGCTGATGGTATGAGAGGCAAAATCCTTCGTGAATACATCCTCCGCTTCTTTAACTGTAAGATTACCGACCTTTGTATGGTTAATCATCTGATTTCTGTGAAAATGTGTATCATAATAGTGGACACCGTATGCATAGATTCCTCCCAGAGCCACAATAGCAGCAGTGCCAAAGATCAGCAGCTTTTTCTTCATGGAACCTTTTCCGGAGGATGAAACGGAATTTTCTTTCTTGTCACTCATGTCTTAATCATCCTTTCTAATCTATCTAAACTCTATCAAATGAGTCACTGACTCACACATAGACGTAATTATATCTCAAATTCTATCAAAGGGTATTATGTAATTGTTAAATTATCTTTACAATTTCTTAATGGTACCTGGTACCTTTTGGGTTGTACCTGGTACCTTTTGGCTACGATAAACCTGCATGATCTCTTCTGCCTGGGTTTTGTCGGCGGAACTTAGCCAGGAATTGTAGAATCGGGGATCTCCGGTGACTTCTTTGCCAAACCAGGCTGGGGGAGTGAATTCTTCAGATTCCTTGACGGAGGCAAATTCGACTTCTGCCATGCGAAGCCCTTCATAATCTCCGGCAAAGAGGTCCAGTTCGATTAACAGTTCTTTGGATCCGCAGGGCAGGGGGATATTGCAGCGGGTCTTTTTGATGCAGATTCCTTCAGTCTTTTTCATAAGATGGTCGAAGGATTCCGGCGTCAGGGGTAATTCTGTCTCTTCTCTGGCGAGGAGACCCCGGGACTTTACTGTAAGAATGTAGTCGTCATTCTTTTTTCGAAGACGAATGACGGGATCGGTACAAATGTATGCTTGTATAATGTGATCTTTTTTGACGTCAGAAAGAGAGAATGGAATCTCAGTAATGAGGTATTTTCTTTCAATCTCCATGAATAATTCCTCCTTTTTTATTATAGTAACATAAATGTCTGAGACTTGCACATTCGATTCTTTTGGGCTACAATATAGCATAATAATAAATCATATGGAGGAATTACCTATGAGTCAGGTGTATATTTTTCTGGCAGATGGATTTGAAGAACTTGAGGGACTTACTGCTGTCGACCTGCTTCGCAGGGCGGGTATAGAGATAACGATGGTATCTGTAACCGGGAAAAAACCGGTGACAGGATCCCATGGAATTACGGTAGAATCAGATATACTTTTTGAAGAGATTGACGGGGAAGCACAAATGCTCGTCCTTCCGGGAGGAATGCAGGGGACGCTTGCGCTTCGGGAACATGCAGGCCTTGCAGACATGCTGAAGGATTATCTTGCAAAAGGAAAATGGATTGCAGCTATCTGTGCCGCTCCTTCCGTCTTTGCAGGCCTTGGATTCCTGAAAGAAAAAAAGGCAACCAGTTATCCGGGAGCACTTCAGGATCTTCCAGTGGGAGAGTATCTTGAAGAGCCGGTTGTAAAGGATGGCCATATCATTACAAGCCGGGGTGTTGGAACGGCGATTCCCTTTGCACTTTCTCTGA
>CACZNZ010000219.1 GCA_902782625.1 uncultured Lachnospiraceae bacterium
CCATATGCTGAGCGTTCTGGAGGGCCTGAAAATAATGCTTTCCGAGAAAAGCTGAACACGAATCATAAAAAGGAGGAATCCATACAGTTTACTGTGAACATACTACCGCGGCAAACTATGAAGCTTATCTGCATTACTGCGAAAAATATGGAGAGATCCAGGACTGTCTCATTACGATGTGTGGCGCAGGGCTTAAGTCAGACCACTAGAAGTCCCTCTGCCGACCTGACAATATTCCAGGATCTGATCATTTTCTATGACTAAAGCCGTCAGCTTACCATTATAAACACAGCCTGTATCAATCGCGATATCATTCCCATCGTTCAGCCACTGTGGAGTGTCTCCATCTCCCAGAAACATCGTCGGGGTATGGCCGAAGATAACTTTTTTCACATACGCCCGAGAATCAAGATAAAACTCCTGCCTGGCCCAAAGAAGCGTAACATCGCTCTGCTGGGCCATCGGCAGATCCTTGTCAACCCCTGCATGAACATAGATGAAATAATCATCCTCAAAATATAGGGGCAGACTCTCCATCCACAACATATCATTATAAAAATCTTCTTTACATTCTCTATAGGATCTTATGGTATCCATATAGCCATTATAAAGCCAGTCCTCTCCTTCATAGTTCATATATTTGAGCAACATATCTTCATGGTTGCCTTTTAGAGCAATCACATTTTCACCGTACATTTCCTGCAGCTGCCTGACATAGCTGACCACCAGCCTTGGATTATCTCCACGGTCAATATAGTCTCCGATAAAAATGAGTCTGTCCGTTTCCGGCTTGTATTTCCCCTCTTTTTTAAGGCACAAAATCATCATTTCCAACTCTTTGAAACAGCCATGGATATCACCGATTACTATTGTCTTCATAAACCATTTCCTCTCTCTTTCCTGAAATAACTGATTGATTTGATGCCCTGATTATATCCGAAGGAGGACCTGATATCTGCTACTGGCGGTAGCATTCTCATTGTTGCAGGTCCTGTCACTTCGTCATCTGATTCAATTTCATAAATCTGTTTTACCTGTGCTTGCTATGTTCCATTTTTTATTTTATTATATCGTAAAAGCACAAAAAAAGGAATTCAAATAAGCAGGAACAGTACCCTGTAATATGAGGGGTTTGAGTAGACAAAACATTTCGGACCGCTTTACGGCGAAAGTTTCTCAAGAAGGAATATTCGCAGGCTTTATGAATACTGCTTCACGGAGATAAAGAAAGAATATAAACACCATGTATGATAACAAAAGTCTTGCTAAACTGCTCTTGCCATTAATCATTGAGCAATTACTCATCGTTTTCGTGGGGATGGCCGATGTCCTCATGGTGGCTACCCTTGGGGAAGCTGCCGTTTCCGGAGTGTCCCTTGTAGATGCCATCAACAATCTGATCCTGCAGGTCCTCTTTGCCATGACTGCCGGTGGAACAGTCATATGTGCCCAGTTCATCGGCAAAAAGGATGACCGGAAAGCATCCAAGGTAGGTGGACAGCTATTTTTTATTACCGTAGTCTCTATGGTCATCATATCCTTACTGCTGCTGTTTGGAAATCATGCGATTCTATCACTGATCTTCGGACAGGTTGAATCGAGTGTGATGGATAATGCTGTCCTCTATATGGCTCTGACTGCGATCTCCTTCCCTTTCCTGGCAATCTATCACTCCAGTGCCGCCGTCTTCCGGGCAATGGGAAATACCAAGATATCCATGTACATGTCTCTCCTGATGAATGTACTGAACATCTCAGGAAATGCGATCTGCATCTTTGGATTAAAAATGGGGGTCATGGGTGTCGGTATCCCCACTGCTCTATCCAGAATGATTGCTGCCATTATTATTCTGGCTTTACTCCAGAACAAAAAGAATCCTTTGCGGATCTTACGCTTGCATGACCTTCTTCCGGACGGAGGCCTCCTGAAAAAAATCCTCGCGATTGGAATCCCCAATAGTGTGGAGAGTGCCATCTTCCAGTTTGGCAAACTGATCCTGCAGAGTCTGGTTTCTACGCTTGGAACCCCCTCCATTGCAGCCTTTGCAGTAGCCTCTAATCTGGTCACATACTTATACCTTCCTGGCAACGCATTGGGTGCCGGCATGCTCACCATCGTGGGGCAGTGCTATGGGGCAGGAGAATACAGCCAGGCAAGGTACTACGCCAAAAAGCTGGTCATCATCAATTATGCCATGGTATCTTTCCTGTCCACGATTTTGATTGTGGGAAGGTCCTTCTTTGTGAGCTGTTACCAATTAACCGGCTTATCGGCCTCCCTGGCCTCCGGTCTTGTCCTTGCCCATTCCATCGCCATGATCCTCTGGCCGGTGGCCTTTCTGCTGCCTTATTATTACCGGGCCATTGGCAGGGCTGCTTTTACCATGGTCGTTGCCATCGTCACTATGTGGCTCTTCCGGGTAGGTCTTGCCTGGATATTTATCAAAGTACTCCATAAAAATGTACTTTGGATCTGGTATGCTATGTTTGTAGACTGGATATTCAGAGTGATTATCTATGTCGCAGCTTTTCAGGATAAACCTGGCAAAAAATCCGACAGATCTTCTACGTCAACGACCTGAAACCCATTCTTGATCAGTAGCTGTGCAGTCACGCCCGCACCTTCCAAAAGCGCACCTGAAAATGTGCCATCATACCGTTGCTTTACTCCGCAGCTTGGACTGCGTGACTGCAGCACGATCAGATCCGGTCTTTCGCGCCTGGCTATCTCCAGGCACTTTGCTGCGCCCAAACGGAATTCCTTATCCACATTCCGGCCGTCTTTGGTCATAACTACGCCGTTACAGATTTCAGACGGTATTCGTGGCGTTGGCAGACCGCCCATCTGTTCCGGACAGACGGTAATCACTTCATGTTCAGCTATCAGCTGAAGGACATTCTCATTCTGATTGTTCCCACCGTTATATTTACAATTCTTTCCTGCAAGGCAGGCACTTACCATGATCTTCATAGGACTCAGCCTTCCGTATTCGATTTTTTATCCACATTCTGATCAGGCGAAATACCTGTTCAACGGATGCCGCCATGTTCTTTTTAGCATTCTCAGACTCCATCGCTTCCTGAATGGTTACCGCTCCTCTGACGATGGGGAAGAACGCATCGATTCCGGCTTGATTGCAAAGAACCGCATCTTCTGTGACACAGCCGGCAAATGCCAATACCGGTTTGTTGTATTTCTTCGCAATACGGGCAACGCCGATTGGAGCCTTTCCCATAACAGTCTGCCCGTCCAGACGGCCTTCCCCTGTAATGACGATATCAGCATCTTTAATATGATCCTCTAATCTGGTTTCCTCCAGGATGATGTCAATCCCTGGTTCAAGCTTCGCATTGGTAAATGTAAGAAATGCAAATCCCATCCCTCCTGCAGCACCAGCGCCTTCATGGGCCGGATCCGCTTTGGGATAAGTCTCTTTTGCGAGGTCTGCATAATCCGAAAGCCATCCGTCCATCTGTAGAATCATTGCAGGTGTAGCGCCCTTCTGTGGTCCGTAAACAACACTGCAGCCTTTGTCACCACAAAGTGGATTTGTCACGTCACAGGCAATCCTGAAACTGCATTCATCCAGTTCCTTAAGCACCTGTTCCTTTGTGATAGCTGCCAGATCTTTAAGTCCTTTTGCTCCAAAAGCAATCTGGCTGCCGTTCTCATCGAGGAAACCATAGCCCAGGGCCTGTAACATACCAACGCCGCCGTCGTTTGTCGCACTGCCGCCAATTCCTATAATAAAATGTCGACAACCTTTCCGGATAGCATCTTTGATCACTTCCCCCACCCCGTAGGTGGTGGTTTTCATGGGATCCCGTTCCTGTTCGGGGACAAGGGTGATTCCGGCGGCTCCTGCCATTTCTATAATCGCCGTCTTCGTCTCCTCGATAATCCCATATATACATTCCACCGGTTTTCCTATAGGTCCTGTGACCACAACCTTTTCTGAACGCCCATTCATACCAAGTGTCAGTGCTTCTACGGTACCTTCTCCGCCATCAGCCAAAGGCCGGACGATGACTTCTGTGTCGGAGGATGCATTCTGAATTCCATCCTTGATTGCATTTCCTGCCTCAAGAGAGGTCAGGCTTCCTTTTAAGGAATCTATTGCTACTACTACTTTCATCTCATTTTCCTTTCATTGTATTTTACTGTAATCATTATAACAGTACTCCTCATAAAAATCGACTACGTAACATACACGGTCAAAACAAATTCTTCCCGTATTTCTGTTCCCATATTAGGATATCTATATTATAATAAAAGCAACAAGACATATCAGGGGACGGTTCTCTGATCAATCAGGGGACGGTTCTTTCTGGTGTTTCCCGAAACCAGCCACTGACAAAATGGATTTTGGTGGCTCAGAAAGGAGGATCCTATGCTTCATTCTTTCACGCGAAATTATAATGATTTGTCAACTGATGCTGGATTCCAGTTTGAATTTTATTGTGACTGCTGTGGAAATGGCTTTAAGAGTTCTTTCAAAAAATCCAGCACCTATGGTCAGAAACAGAAATCCCAGAAGGTCGGGAAGTTTGCCTCTACCCTGGGTGGTCTTTTTGGAGGCAAGGTCAGCGACCTCGGCTATGCTTTGGAACGTGGCAGTGATTTTATCAGCGACCGTTTAGGTGAGCAGACTCTAGAATGGCGGCGGGAACAGGAACTTTCATTTGATGCGGCTCAGGCCGAAGTCCGTCCTCTTTTCAAGAAATGTCCTGCCTGCAACCAATGGGTCTGCAGCGACTGCTGGAATGAAGATGACGGTCTTTGCATCACCTGTGCACCCCGTGAGGCAAGCTATGTAGCACAGGCCCGCAACCAGGCTATGCGCCGTAACATCGATGAGGCTGCAGAGACAGCTACTGTCTGGCAGGGCAAGCTTGAGACAAGAACCACCGTTTGTCCTAATTGCGGCAAACCTGCCGGCACCGGCAAATTCTGCAATCACTGTGGTGCCCCCCTGGGAACCCAGCGCTGTCCAAACTGTGGTGCCGAAGTTGCTCTTGGACTGAAATTCTGTGGAGAATGCGGCTCCCCCATGGAAAAATCGGGCAAATGTCCGTCCTGCGGCTACGAGAACGAACCGGGGATGAAATTCTGCGGCAACTGCGGCAATAAACTTTGAAGCACATCAGGTATCATTTTATGAAATACAAGGGATGTATCAACGGCCAAGACACCGAATTGTCCATCGAAACAGAAGGCCTCAGAACAGGAGTGCAATATATCGATTTTTCGGACGTAGCAGGACTGCGTCCCATAAACCACCGGGTCTACATAGACCTGATGAATAAAGAGACTCACGAAGTTTCCATGCTCGGCCGTTCTTATGACGGATTCTTTGAGGAGCTGACCGCTTCCTTTAACCAAAGAAGTCTGGACGCTCTGTTTGTAGAAGAAGAACAGGTTATGCTGTGCGAAGGAGAATATGTCATGCCCGGGGAAGCCGGCCGCGGCCGGCTGGCTCTCTATCCTGACGCCATCTGCATCCTTCCCCAGACAAACCGTGCCCTGCGGATCCCCCTTTGTTTTACGCAGGCCCTTCGTCTCGAAGGCTATCATCTCCACATTCTCATGGACACCGGCCTGCAGTATACCATCGGGAAAATGGGCTACGATACCAAGCCATTTGCCGAGAGGGCTCAGATCCTTCGCGAACGCACCACGAAAAACCGCCAGGCAGCCAGCCGGAAGCTTCCTCTGCATGAACCTTTTACCTGCTGCGGGCTCTTCCGGACCAGGGACCCCGACCATTACTGGAATGCAGCTTTCGGGAGAAATGTTCCGGAAGACACAAACGTCTGCGCTGTCGAACTATACACGGATGAAGATACCGCTACTTATTTATATCAATTCAAAGAAAACCCTGAAGTTTTCAGGCAGCAGCTGGCCAGAGCCATGGAGGCCGTAGGAATCCACCGCGAGATCATCTATATGAACGATGAGCAACTGCAGGACAGACCGCTCTACCGCATGGCCATAGATCGATCCACCGCCGTACAATTCTTACGTGCCCGATCAGCCGGCCGTCTCATCCATAGCAGCAGTCATGCCACAAAACTAAAAGAATTCCTGGGGCAGTCATCTTGTAAAGACAAGGAATGATAACTATGCATAATGATACAACTTACGGAGAACAACTCTATAATATCTTATTTCAGATTGTGGGAAATAAGAAAAACGCCAGTCTGATCGAAAGCCTTCGAGGGGAAAATGCTGTGTTGACATATCTGGTGCGCCATCCTACGGAGGTTCACCCAGGTGAACTGGCCCAAAAGCTGTCTCTTGTTCCCGGACGGATGACAGATATTCTGAAGACACTGGAAAAAAAGGGCATGATCCGCAGAGAAAAAGATCCGGAAGACCGCAGACGGGTGCTTGTAAAGATCACTCCGAAAGGAATCCGCAATGTGACTGAACGACGGGAACAGATTCGGTTACAGTACAGCGGCCTCTATGAGGCATTGGGACTGGAGGACACTGTAAGGCTGATCGATCTGCTCAAAAGAGTGAATCAATACTTTGATGAGATGTAATCATACATATTCGTTCAATGAAATAGAGAGGAAAGAGTCTCAAAAGCGAGGCTCTTTCCTCTCTATTTGTGCATTTTTCGTAAAGATAAAGGACGGATATCTAAAAATTTGTATATATTTCGCATTGCGAAATATCTAGGTGCATGCTATACTCGGTACAGTTGAAAATATATTTCGCATTGCGAAATAATGTATCTGTAAAGTAGAAAGATCAGACAAGGAGTAGATAAATATGATTACAAAAGATAACATTCACACCCTGGGTGATTTGCTGGAAAACGCAGCCCTGGATTTTGAGAACCAGGTTTTCGTCCGATATGAGAAAGACGGCATTATCTATGAAAAGGGGTATCGCACCTTCGCCATGGACACCAGAGCTGTTGTACACTGGGCAGCAAACAAAAGCGGGGAATTTGAGAAAAAGATTCATGTGGCAATGATCGGCAAATGCAGCTATGAGTATCTCACAGTGCTTATGGGCGTCGCAGCATCCGGTAATATTGCAATCCCTCTGGACACTCAGCTGAGCAAAGAGGCGTTCATTGAGAATCTGGAAAGAGCAGAGGCAGATATTCTCTTCTTTGATTATGAGTATCTGAGTGAGGCAGAGTACCTTCTTGAGAAATGCAGCTGTCTGAAAGAGATCATCTGTATCCAGCAGCGCAGACGTCATTTTTCAACGCCTCAGATCCACAGAGAATTCCGAGTGCCTGCTTTTGACTATCTGGCAGAACCTTCAGACTGTGCACTCATTGTTTTTACATCCGGCACGACCGGCCATGGAAAAGGTGCCATGCTCTCGCATGCGAACCTCCTGGACAATCTGTTCAGTTCGGATGATGCAAGGGAGACCTGCCTGAGTATTCTTCCGATCCACCACGTGTTCTGCATCAGTGGGGATCTTCTGCTGACCCTCCGTTACGGAAGTACGCTGTGTCTGTGTGATGATGTCTCTAAATTCCTGTATTATATCGACCTGTATCAGCCTACCATGATGCGTATCGTCCCCATGATGGCCAAAATGCTCCTGAACAGAGTGGCCATTGCATCCAAAAAACATCCTGACCAGGATCTCGAGCATCTGAAATCCCGAATCATGGGCTCCCGTCTGCACAAGATCGTCAGCGGCGGAGGTTACCTTTCCGAGACACTGGCAAGAGGTCTTGCAGACCTCGGCGTTGTGACAGCACAGGGCTACGGCATGACCGAATGTGCCCCGAAGATTGCTGCCCCGGATTACGGCAACATGGAAAAAATCGCTTCCGTCGGTAAGCCTGTACGTGGATGCCAGATCCGTTTTGTCGATGGTGAGATCCAGGTTAAAAGTCCTTCCGTTATGATGGGTTACATTAATGATCCGGAACTTACTGCAGAAGCTCTCACAGAAGATGGCTGGCTCTGCACCGGCGACCTTGGATACATGGATGAAGATGGTTATCTGTACTTAAACGGTCGTAAAAAGAATCTGATCATCCTTAGTAACGGAGAAAATGTTTCACCCGAGCTGATTGAAAATAAATTCGACGGAGACCGCCTGATTCAGGATGTGATCGCCTTCGGTGACAGCGACAGCATTTCTGTCGAAGTATATCCTAACTATGAATATGCACAGGTTCACGGGATCCGGGATATCTCTGCCGCAGTCAATGAGATTATCGCTCAGAGAAACGAGCAGCTGCCTTCCTATGCGAAGATTTCCGACTGCACCGTCCGGAAGACGCCTTTCCCCAAGACTTCTTCCAAGAAGATTATCCGTAAGGTCTATTTTGATGACAAGAAAGAAAGAAGCGAAAAGAAAGAAAAGCAGCTCCGTCCGGTTACAGAACTGCAGCAGCAGCTCTACGATATTGTGGCAGCCGTCCTTGGAGAAGACTCCATCGGCACAGATGCCAACCTCTATCAGAATGGCCTAGATTCCCTGACAAGCGTTATGCTTATCGAAGAACTCCAGACACAGCTTGATGTCGGCGTAACTTTGACTGAGCTCATGGACAACAGTACGATCCTGAAGCTGGAGGAACTGATTCTGCAAAAGCAGGGCGAAGAAAAAATCGATTACAGCCCTCGCCCGGCTTATCCGCTTACCAGCATGATGATGTATTTTTCCTATATCATTCCGGGCAATACCACCGGCAATCTGCCATTTGCGTATCGATTGGATAAAAATGTGGATCTTCTCCGTCTGAAAGAATCCTTCCGGACTCTGTTTGATGTACATCCGATACTTAAGGGTATCATAAAACCTACAGAAAACAAATATTATGCCCTCTTCCGTGACGACGCAAGAGAAATGGATATCCCGATCTTCCATTGGAAGGAGGAGGATGTCGAGAAAAACATGCAGGCCATGCTCACACCTTTCCGCTATCGCCAGGACGATAATCTTGTACATATCTGTCTGGCTGAGACAGATTCCTATAAGTACATGTTCTTTGATGTGGCCCATGTCATCGGTGACGGGATCACCATGAATATTCTTATGGAAGATTTGAAAAAGATTTATGACGGAGAGGAAGTCCCGAAAGAGCATTATACTTTCTATGAGTATATTCTCGACGCCAAGGCAAAAGAAGATGCCGGCGTCCGTGAAAAAGACAGTGCGAATGTGGAAGAACTGATGAAGGATTACCGCATGCGTCAGACTGTCCTCACACGCCATGACAGACAGGATTGCAAGAAAGGAATCTATGGTGTCATCCGTCGCAGGTTCGATCGAATCGTCCGTAAGGAAATCCTTTACTACTGCAAAACGAACAATGTATCCGAAAACGCTCTCTTCCTGTCTGCATTCAATTACACCGCCGCTCTCTTTTCTGATGAGGATGATGTTTTTGTCAACAGTATTCACAGTGGCAGAACCGACGGTCGCTGGACAGGGCTTGCCGGCTGCCTGTTCAAGACTTACCTCTACAGATATCAGAGAGTTGCCCATGAAAAGGTCAATGAACTGGTTACCCGGGCCGGAAGTCAGATTATGTCTACCATGAAGAACTACACTCCTATATCCAGAATGGGTGATATGTTCCTTCAGTACCAGGGAGATATTCTCTCTGTACCTACCCCTGGCGATCAGCCTGGTGAGAGGCTTCACTGTCTGCAGTTGGATTCCCTTCCATTCCATATGCAGATTATGTATGACGAAGATGGATTCTACACGGAACTCCGCTACTGGGAGAATCGTTTTGAAAGAGATACCCTGGAGATCTTCCTGACCTGCTATGAAGAGATCGTCCGGGCCATGATGGAAGAAACTTCCGTACGACGTCTTAAACGTCATCTGCCTGAGGAGGTCTACCCGAAACATTTCCGCGTTTACGGTGATGTCCTTAACAAAGAAGCTGGATTCACTCTTCTTCCCAATATCTCAGGGAACAGAAGGGTCAAGGTTTACATCCTTGATGAATCCCAGCATAAGAAACCTTATGGCGCATGGGGTCCTCTTTATGTCATGGACTGTGAGCCTTCCGTATTCCATGAAGTCATTGAGAATCCTTATGGCCCCGGTACCCTCTACGACACCGGCCTCAAAGGAAGAATCCTTCCAGACGGCACCGTTGATTTCCTGGAGAGGACAGGCCGTGAAGTGATGACCGATGGTATCCATGGCCGCAGGTTCTTTGATCTCAACAAGGTCGAAGAAAATCTTCTTGCCTGTGAAGGAATCAAGACTGCCAAGGCATACCTGAAATACAATACTGCTGAAAATGAACTGGTTCTTTACGCAGACATTACGGCAGAAGAAGATTTTGACAAAGCTTCCTGCCTCGAAGATCTCAAACAGACTACCGCACCGGAACTCGTGCCGGTTGATCTCATAGACGCATAAGTCTGAAAAATCAATGCTGCCGCACTGATGTGATGATGTGAATTGCGCATGCTCTTCCTCATCAGCTTAGTGCGGCAGCATTGGTGTCAGGCAGTCCATACTCAAAAGAATGGTAGAGCCATTGTGCAACAGGGCCGACGTAGCAGGTGACAGCAGCCCGAATGCACCCAGAGCAATCAGGCTTCCGTTGAAGCCCATGACAAACCGATAATTCCGATCGATTCGCTCCATCAGTTTTTGTGATAAATTCCGAAGCAGTACCAGTTCCCTGAGATCTTCAGCTGTAATCGTGATGTCCGCCACTTCCCGGGCAACACTGGCTCCGCTTCCGATCGCGATTCCTACATCCGCCAGAGACAGCGCCGGGGCATCGTTAATTCCGTCTCCGATCATAACAACACTCTGGCCCGCTTCCTGACTGCCGCGGATAAAAGCAGCCTTATCTTCAGGAAGCACCTCCGCCCTGTATTCGTCAATGTTTAATTCTTCTGCGATGGCTGCAGCCGTATTACGGTTATCTCCCGTAAGCATAACGACATGACTGATTCCGGCCTCATGCAGGAGGTCTACCACTTCCTTCGCTTCCGGCCGCAGAGGATCGTAGATGCCTATAGCGGCGGATAATACGCCGCCAATCGCCAGATAAAGCCAGGAGCGGTCCGGCGTAAGATTGTCAAACACTTCCTGATCTTCAGGTAATACCATCACCTCTTCGTCTTCAAAAACAAAATGGCGACTGCCGATAACGGCCCTTTTCCCATCGATTCGTGATGCAATTCCATGGGCTACCACATATTCTACTTCATCATGCATTTCCTGATGGTCAAGGCCCTGTTCCATGGCGGCTCTGACTACGGCATCCGCCACAGAATGAGGAAAATGTTCCTCAAGACATGCGGCTACCCGCAGCATCTCTTTTTGATCCTGGCCGTGAAAGGTCACAACATCGCATACGGTAGGACAGGCGTTGGTAAGCGTTCCTGTCTTGTCAAAGATTACAGTGTCCGCTTTACTTAACATCTCCATGTATTTGCCACCCTTAACCGTGATCTTGTGCTGCCCGGCTTCCCGCATGGCAGAAAGAACACTTAAGGGCATGGAAAGTTTCAGGGCACAGGAAAAGTCTACCATCAGCACCGAGACAGCTCTCGTTGCATCCCTGGTCAAAAGCCATGTCAGCGCACTTCCTCCAAGGCACCATGTCACAAGCTTATCTGCAAGATGATAAGCACGCTTTTCGGTGCCGGATTTAAGGCGTTCGGAGTCTTCTATCATTCGAACGATACGATCGTAGCGGTTTTCGCCGGCTGTGTGCATGACACGCACCACACAGTTTCCCTCTTCCACAACAGATCCTGCGTAAATCACTGCCCCGGAGCGTTTCGCAACCGGGACGGACTCCCCGGTCAGAGGAACCGCACAGATCCAGCCGTCTCAAAGTCCCCGGTCAGAAGGGACGCACCTATTGCAATCCCATCCAGCAGTTCTACTTGA
>CACZNZ010000220.1 GCA_902782625.1 uncultured Lachnospiraceae bacterium
AGAGACTACTGTTTTTTTAGCTGGGATGAAGTCCACTATTTTCGTTATGAAAAGATAAAGTGGAGAGTTCTGAATGTGACAGATGGCAAAGCGCTTCTTCTTTCAGACCGGGCATTGGACTCAAAACCATATAATGACGGGAATTATAGAGATCGGGCGACATGGAAGTCCTGCAGCATACGAAGCTGGCTGAACGGATATGATGATTCACAAAATCAGCTGCATAATGATTACAGTAAGATCGGTTTTCTTCCGAATGCTTTTTCTGCAGATGAGAAAAATGCAATCTTCACAGAACTTCTGGATAACGATATGGTAATGGGTAATGGATATACAGCAGGGGAAAAAACAGCGGATCAGGTTTTCTTCCTGGCTGTTTCGGATGTTTTCGAAACAGAAAAAGCGCAGTCATATGGCTTTGCCATAACCGTTCTTCCGGATGATGAAGCCAGAGGATATCTTGAAAGTTCCACTTTTGCCAAAGCAATGGGAAAAGAAACATTTCCACCGGATACGGATTATGTTATCGATGGCTGGTGGCTGAGGACAGCATATGCAGATGACAAGAATCAAGGATGTGCAAAATCAGTTGACGACTGGACGGGGAATGAGACAGGACGTAATAATGATGTAAAACAAATGGGGGTCCGTCCCTCGCTGTACATCGATCTGGGAAGAACAGGCCTGTGGGATTATGCGGGAACAGTGCAGGCGTCCAGAAAAGGCACTGATCAAACAAAGACACAGAATGAAACCGATTACCCAAAAACCGGAAAGATATCCAAGACCCCGGACAAGACATTTGTAAACACTGTAATCCTTTCCGGTATCTCCAGGAAAATCGCTGCAGGTAAAAAGATTAAACTTGTGGCAACGGTTCTCCCGAAGAATGCCACGAACCCAAAAGTAAAATGGACGACCAGCAACAAGAAGATTGCAACGGTAACCCAGACGGGGTTAGTGAAGATCGGGAAAAAGACAGGAGGTAAGTCGGTGAAGATCATCGCTACAGCGACAGATGGCTCTAATAAGAAGGCTGTCTGGAAGATTAAGGTCATGAAAGGCGCTGTCACCAAAGTAACGATAAAAGGCGCTAAAAAGACTTTAAAAATCGGCAAGACCATGAAACTTAAGGCTTTTGTCAGGAAGACCAAAGGGACAGCGAACAAGAAGCTGAAATGGTCTTCTTCCAATCCTAAGTATGCCACAGTTACCCAGACTGGTAAGGTTAAGGCAATGAAAGCAGGAAAAGGGAAGACGGTCAGGATTATTGCGATGGCAACGGATGGAAGCAATAAGAAATCTGTAAAGAGGATAAAGATCAAGTAAATCTGTCAGGGCATGGAAAAAGTGAATTATAGATGATATATTATACAAAACAAGACATATATGTGCATAACCAGGAGGGGTATTTTATGAAGAAATTAGGATTTGGTCTGATGCGTCTGCCGAAACTTCCGGGGAAAGATCCGAACAGTGAGACGGAAAGCCCGATGGATATTGAGCAGGTGAAAGAGATGGTTGATCTGTTTATGGATGCAGGGTTTACCTACTTTGACACTGCATGGGCATACAGCTGGTCAGAGGATGCGATGAGACAGGCACTTGTGGAACGATATCCCAGAGACAGTTACACCGTAGCCACTAAGCTTGCAGCATGGATTGACTGCGAGACAAGGGAAGATGCCATCGCTCAGTTTGAGTCATCTTTGGAACTCTCACAGGCTGGATATTTTGATTATTATCTGCTGCATAATCTGGGGGGGCCGAGAACGGAATTTTTCGACCGGTTTGATTTGTGGACCTTTATGAAAGAAAAAAAGGCCGAGGGTCTGATGAAGAATATCGGCTTTTCTTTCCATGCGGGGCCTGATGAACTCGATGACATTCTCACAAAGCATCCCGAAGTGGATTTTGTACAGCTTCAGATTAATTATGCAGACTGGGAGAGTCCTGCGGTGATGTCTCGTGCGAACTATGAAGTTGCCAGGAAACATGGGAAGAAAATCGTTGTCATGGAGCCGATCAAAGGAGGGCTCCTTGCCAATCCGCCGGAAGCGGTTGCAAAAGTATTCCGCGAGGCAGATTCAGAGAAATCTTTCGCTTCATGGGCAGTACGGTTTGCAGCCAGCCTTGACGGGGTATTCATGGTGCTTTCCGGTATGAGCAATGTAGCGCAGATGAAAGACAATATCTCTTATATGAAGGATTTCGAGACTGTCAGTGATGAAGAACTTAAAGTATTACAGGAGGCCAGGGAAGTACTGGAAGGCCTTCCGGTAGTGCCTTGTACAAACTGCAATTACTGCGCAAAAGTATGTCCTCAGAATGTCGGGATTTCCGGAACATTTGAGGCATTGAACCTTGCAACCTTGTATGATAATATTCCGTTCGCCCTTAACAAAGAAAGATTTGTGGTAACCGGGCATGGAAAAGCCAGAGCCAATGAATGCATTCAGTGCGGAATGTGCGAGGATGCCTGTCCGCAGAAGATTGCCATCAGAGAGGAACTGCAGCGTGCAGTAGATATTTTCGACATGTAAAGCCCAGACTACATGTGCATAAAAAAGCGTCGCAAAATTGGTAGCACACCAAGTTGCGACGCTTTTTTGAATGTTGTGGATTTATTTCGTCTCAAAAACTTTATAGTAATGTTTCAGGCAGTCGTTTAAGCCTTTCTGAATGGCACCGCGCAGAGCAATGTAATCTGCTGCGCCCATGCCTTCTACCTTCTTTGCTTCTTCCATAGCGGCAAGATAGAGGTCTGTGTATACGTTGACCTTGCAGATACCTTCTCTTGCACAGCGGTTCAGGTTGTCATCGCCTGAGCCGGATCCGCCGTGAAGTACCAGCGGAACATCTGTTGCCTCACGGATAGATGCAAGTGCTTCAAAGCTGATCTCCGGGATGGCTTTTGCTTTATATACGCCGTGTGCGGTTCCGATGGAGATAGCCAGGGAATCACATCCAGACTGTTTTGCGAATTCAGCAGCTTCTTCGGCAGTCGTATAAAGAGTTTCTGTATCATTCATGTTGAAATTACTTGCAACATGGCCAATCTCTGCCTCAACAACTACGCCGCGTGCATGAGCATATTCTACAACTTCTTTGGTGGTTGCAACATTTTCTTCGAAGCTTTTCATGGATGCATCAATCATAACGGAAGAGAATCCAAGATCGATGGCTTTCTTGCAGGTCTCAACACTCTCGCCGTGATCAAGATGAAGAACGATCGGTACATTAGCTTCTTTCGCATACTTTCTTCCGACTAAAGCAGCATCCTCAAGAGTGATGTTGTCACCGAGATGACTTTCTGCAATCGCGATAATAAGAGGGAGTCCCATTTCCTCAGCACACTGTACGTGGCATTTGGCTCCTTCCATATCTACAAAGTTTGCGGATGGGATCGCAAAATGTTCTTCCTGAGCTTTCTTAAATAATAACTTTGAATTAACTAACATGGTATTCCTCCTGATTATTCACCAATAACGATTATCTTACATTTACGGGAACGTCCTGTTGCTCTGTCAAAATCTACAAAGTATACATAACCTGTGGAGCCAACGCCTAATTTGCCTTCGTCAACTTCGAGAGTAGCACTTGAGCCAAGAAGAGTGGATTTCAGATGAGCGTCTGCATTAAGAAGGGCTCTTCTGTCTCCGCCTGGCAGATAGTCTGCTGCGTTTGGCCAGGATTCCACATCTACAAAATGAGCTTCGCCCGGATACATATAAGGTCCTTCCGGCGGCATCTCTGTCTGATCCGGGAAGATCTTGGATAAGGCTCTGTTCAGATCGATCTGAAGAAATTCTGTCCCGTCTTCGATGACATCATGAACATATTCTTCAAAGAATACAGAACAGGTGGTGTGAGGAGAGATGATGGTTACGATACCGTTCTGGATACCACTGTTGGCAATCGCTTCTCTGACCTGTGGTGTAATGTTGAAAAAGGATGGGGTTCCGCCGTGTGATGTTAATTTGACTGTCTCTTTGTATACTGCCATGATTATTTCTCCTCTTCTAATTCTTTCTGTGCTTTAACAATTGCTTCTGCCATCTCACGAACACGCTCAGCCGGTGACGGTGCATTCAGGATACCGCTTGTAGCGCCTGTTCCGTCAGCGCCAAGTTTTACAACATTGTAGCAGTCATGAGCTGTGCTGACGCCAGATGCGATCATGACAAGTACATCCGGATTCACTTCATGAAGAGCCTTTACGGTTTCAGTAGTATAGGAATCTTCTGCAACCTGGCCTGTTCCGATCAAATCTGTCGGCTCTGCAAGGACGATATCAGCGCCAAGACAGGTAACGGCTTTTGCTTCCACTGTGCTGTCCGCACATACTACGGTGATCATATCAAGTTCCTGTGCTCTCTTGATGCATGCATATAATTCTGCGACTGTCTTCTGGTTCTCTGCATGATTTAAGAATACTGCGCCAGCACCTGCTTCTTTTAATGACTCCGGCAGTACAGCGCCCATACCGCGTCCCGGTACCAGCGGATCTAAAGACTGTGCACACACGATGATGTTCTCGGTGTTTTCTTTGATCAGACGGATATCTGCATATGGACAGGTGAAATACATGGAAAGACCTGTGTCTGCAGCAACCTGATCAGCAGCCTTGGCAAGCTCTAATGCTTTTTCTCCATATAAATAGGATTTTGGGTTCACGATTAAAAATGGGCTTTTGGGTTTTGTCATTTTCCTTCTCCTTTATTATATATATGTGATTAATAAATTGCTTTGTGGTTGCTTGGTTACAAATGTGCTGAACAATTATCTAAGTGCTTTGTTGGTTCCATCATACCCTCTAATAAAGAATATGTCAAGCACTAATTTCACAAAATGATTAAAAATGTTAGGCACAAATGTAATTAACACTTGAATAATTAACATTCGTGTGGTAGAATGATTTCAGAATTACTAATCTGAGCCGAATATCGGCGCCAAGACTTACGAGTGAGTCTTGAATTTATAAATAAAGAAGGAATGAATTATGAAAGTATCAGAAGATGCCAATATCAGAAAGATCACACTCGCAGCGGAAATGTACTATATATATGATATGGCACAGAAAGAGATTGCTGAAAGGCTAGGAGTTTCCAGACCCTGGGTATCGAAGCTTTTAAAGAGAGCTAAAGAGATGGATATCGTCAGAATCGAGATCAATTCGCCTATGGTAGGATCTCCGGAACTGGAGAAGATACTCATGGACAAATATCGGATTAATCGGGTTTCAGTTATCCGGCCGATGGTTGCAGGAGATTACACGAATATCAGTATGGCAGCAGCCAACTATCTGGTATCACATATAAAACCAGATGATACCATCGGGATCAGCTGGGGCATGTCTATCGCGAATATGATCAGCCATGTGGTGGAGATGCATCTGCCAGAGGTAACCGTTGTTCCTCTCGTAGGAGGAGCCGGATCCGAAGCTGATTGCCTGAGCAATGTGAATGCCAACAGGCTTTCTCAGGTACTTGGAGCAAAGTGCAAATTGCTGCACGCCAATGCCTGCTGTGCTGATCAGACAGAGTACCAGGTGATCATGTCCAACCAGAAGGTACGTGAGATCGTGGAGCTGGGAGAACAATCCGATATCGCGCTCGTTGGCCTGGGGAATCTGGAGAATTCCAGAATATTCGGGTATGATTATGTCACAGAACATGACAAGGAACAGATGGAAAAAGCAGGTGTTGTGGGGGATATCGCCTTCAGATTTATCGATAAAGGCGGAGAAGAAGCCGATATTGATTTTAATAAGAGAGTCGTCTCTAGCAGTCTGTCTGTTTTGCGCAAAAATGCCCGGGAGGTTATCGCGCTTGCTTACGGAACAGAGAAAGCAGAGGTGATCAAAGCAGCTCTTAAAGGGGGGCTGCTGACTACACTGTTTACCGATTATGATACAGCACAATTGCTGGCAGGAGAATAAGATGATCAAGATAGGAAACCGGGTCTTTGATACCGAAAACCATACCTATATTATGGGAATCCTGAATGTCACACCGGATTCTTTTTCCGATGGAGGAAGACATAATACCCTGGATCAGGCATTGAACCATTGTGAACAGATGATAAAAGACGGGGCAGATATCATTGATATCGGCGGGGAATCTACCGGTCCCGGCTCCGTACCGGTTTCAGAGGAGGAAGAACTTGACCGGGTACTGCCGATTATAGGAGCGATAAAATCCAGGTTTGATATCGGAATTTCTCTTGATACGATGAAAAGCAGGGTTGCCAGGGAAGGCATTAAGGTCGGGGCTGATCTTATCAATGATGTCTGGGGACTGGGTTATGACGACAAGATGGCAGAAGTCATAGCATCTTCACAGGCAGCCTGTTGTCTGATGCATAACAGGCACTCAGATGTCTATCAAGATTTTGAAAATGATCTGGTTGGTGAAATGAGACAAATTGTCAGGAAAGCAATCGATGCCGGGATTGCGAAAGACAGAATCATCCTTGATCCGGGAATTGGGTTTGCGAAAAGCCGTGAACAGGATCTTGCAGCGATAAGGATGCTCGGAAGATACAGGAAATTGGGATTTCCTGTGCTGCTGGGGGTTTCAAGAAAGAGAGTGATCGGATGGCTGTTGGGGCATCCGGTGGAAGAAAGAGATTTTGCAACGTCAATTATCAGTGCATTTGCCGCCACGAAAGGATGTGCATTTGTCAGAGTACATGATGTAAAAAGGAATGCAGAGGCCGTAAAGGTGATGGAAGCGCTGCAATACGGCCGGGGGGATAATGATTATGAAAAAAATTGTTGATGATGACAGATTGATCTATAAAGTTTGCTGTCTGTATTATGAAGACCATATGAATCAGAAGGAGATCGGGGATTACCTTGGGGTATCAAGATCATCGGTTCTCCGGATGTTGCATAATGGACTGGAAAAGGGTATTGTACGGATTGAACTTCATAATCCGGCTACTTTTAATTATGGCGAACTGGAGAAAAAACTTGAGAATATGTACGGCTTAAAAGATGTAGTGATCGTTGAGGAAAGTGTGCTCGATTCCAAGAGCGAAGCAGCGTCCTACATTTTCGGACAGGCAGCGGATTATCTTTACAGTCTGCTCAAGGACGGCTACCGGGTTGGTGTCACAATGGGGCATACACTCAATAATGTGCTCCAGACAAACAAAACATTCAAAAAGATCGATAATCTGATGTGTGTTCCGATTGTTGGTGGAATCAGTCAGGGAACGATTGAAGGACTTGACGTGCAGGGAAATGAGATCGCCAGGAGATTTGCAGACAAATTCGGTGGATCCTATATCCAGTTCCTGTCGCCGGCACTGTTTTCTGACGAGGCCATTCTGAAGTATTTTTTAAGTGAAAAGTCGGTGAATTTTATCTTTGATGAGTTTAAGAAAATAGATATTGCGGTGGTAGGTATCGGCGTGCCGGAAGGGGAGAATCACACCCTGCTTAAAGCGGGTTATGCAACTGTGAAAGAATTAAAGGACCTGGCAAAACAAGGAGCGGTAGGAGATATTACCCTGCAGTTTTTTGATGAAAACGGCAATACGGATAAGTTTCACTCTTTCAATAACCGGGTGGCGGCGATCCCTATGGATATTTATAGAAAAATACCGATGAAGATTGGTATTGCCACTGGTAAAGGCAAAGTGAAAGCGGTCAAGGGAGCAATCAAAGGAGACCTGATCAATGTGCTGATCACGAATGCAGAATGCGCAAGAATATTGGTGAAAGAAGATGGAAGATAAGGAATAAATCTATCTCGTTTTTTAACAATTGTTTTTTTATAAGTACAATTTATTAATACATGCAGGCAAATGTTCCAATACAAATGGTTAAATAATTAACTAAAACAAAAGACTGAATTTGTTGAAGCAAAAGATTAATTTAACCATATGTTCAGAACAAATTGCTTGATATAATCATGTGCATATACTATAATGTCAACAAAGAATAGTTAATATGTGGAGAGAACAGAATGCATTTAAACGGACTTTCTATCGCATTGATCCTTCTTTTCGGACTGATTGCATTGCAATCGTTTGGAGGGATCCTTCAGATTCAGAATTACAGAAAAGCAGTCAGAAGGATGCACAAGCTCGGGAATGTCGGAATGGGACAAAAAAGAGGTCGCTTTCTGAACGGGCATGTTGCCGTGATTGCCTGCGATAATAATGGAATTATCACGGGAGCCGAAGTGATCGACGGCATTGGCGTGTGGGCGAGATTTCATCCTGCGGATAAGTTTCTCGGGAAACAGCTCGTGGGGAGCAGCATCTATGATTTTCTGGACATTGCGGAAGATTTTGATAAAAAACAATTTAAAAAGTACCAAGGTTATCTCAGAGCACTCGAAGCTCTTGAAGTGAGGATCACAGATAAAGAACTTACGAGAGAACAGGAAAAGTACATGGCAGAAAGAAACGGAAAAAAACTTTAAAAAAGGTATAAATAGTCCTGGACGCTAACTGAATGGGCCCTTAAGTTGCATGTCAGGATGTTTTATATATGCTCATATGTTTCATATGAAAAAACTTTAAAGCAAATCATCATTTGCAACTGTATTTTTAGGAGGTTACTTATGGAATTTATCTCAAAAGCTGCTGAGGCGTTTATCAGTTTGTTTACCGCTGGCGGAGAGACATTTGCAGGCTGGGTAACAGGCATTATTCCTCAGGTTGTCTGCCTTATGGTTTTCGTTAACTCGATCATTAAACTCATCGGTACGGAAAAAGTTGAGAACTTTGCGAAGAGCATTACAAAATACGCTGTTCTTCGTTATACTCTTCTTCCGATCCTCGGTGTGTTCTTCCTTGCGAACCCGATGTGCTACACATTCGGACGTTTCGTTGATGAGAAGTACAAACCTGCATACTATGATGCATGCGTAAGTTTTGTACATCCTATCACAGGCCTTTTCCCGCATGCCAACGCTGGTGAGCTCTTTGTTTACCTCGGTATTGCAGAAGGTATCAAGAAAGCCGGTCTTCCGACAGGCGGACTTGCTGTACGTTACTTTATTGTCGGTGTCATTGTTATCCTGATTCGTGGTCTTGTAACAGAGCGTATCTACGCTATGCTGACCCGTGGAAACAAATAATAGGGAGGGCCTTAATATGTATAAAACCATTAAAATCAGCAGAGGAAATACTGGCTGGGGTGGCCCGTTAGTGATCACTCCAACAGACAAATGTCATACTGTATTAAGCGTAACAGGCGGAGGAATCGACCCTGTATCCCAGAAGATCGCTGAACTTACAGGCGGCGAGGCTGTAGACGGATGGAAAACGAACCTTCCTGACGACGAGGTTATGGTTGCGGTTGTTGACTGCGGTGGTACAGCAAGATGTGGTGTATACCCGAAGAAAGGTATCTACACTGTTAACCTGACACCGGTAGGACAGTCCGGACCTCTGGCACAGTTTATTACAGAAGATATCTATGTATCCGATGTTAAACCGGAGTGCATCGAGGTTCTTGGTGAAGCTGGCGAATATATCGCACCTGAAAAGACAGCTGACACTGCTCCGGCATCTGACGGACCGAAGTCCAAAGCACAGGCTAAAGAAGAAATCGCTGCTGCTAACGCAGGCAAGAGCGAGAATATCGTTACAAGAATCGGTAAAGGCGTAGGATATGTAGTAGGACAGTTCTTCCAGGCAGGTCGTGATACGATCGACATGGTTATCAAGAACATTCTTCCTTTCATGGCATTTACTTCCACGCTCCTGGGTATCATCAGTGCCAGCGGACTTGGTAATGTCATCGCGAATACAATTGCTCCGTTCTGTTCAACATTACCGGGAATGTTACTGATCTGTGTGATCTGTTCTCTGCCGTTCCTGTCACCAATCCTCGGACCTGGTGCTGTAATTGCACAGGTTGTAGGTACACTCCTTGGAGCACAGTTTGCAACAGGAGCTATCCCGCCACAGTATGCACTTCCGGCTCTGTTTGCGATCGACGGCCAGGTTGGTGGTGACTTCGTACCGGTTGGATTATCTCTTGGTG
>CACZNZ010000221.1 GCA_902782625.1 uncultured Lachnospiraceae bacterium
AATTGATGGGTGGTTCAGATGGACTCACCATTCCAGGAATATATGCAGGATTAATAAATGTTGTCACCGGGGAGGACCTTTCTGCTTACGCCGGAACAACGCTAAAGAAATGTGCAACGAACTATCGAAAGTGTGAAGATAGCACTGGCGGATATGTTCCTTTTACAGAACCTGCCACACAATCTGCTTTTGACTCACAATACAAAAGAAAAGACCCCGACCTTCTAAAAAGAACGTCGAGGTTTATAGATACATATTTAAATGCTGCGAAGTGCGAATGGCTTGTACGTGCTATTATCGAAACCATTCAGCAAGAACAGCTTGATGTAGATATCGCCATAAATTATCAAGAGACAATGAAATCTGGCGATCTCCATACGGCAGACAATATTATCTTTCTGCCTTTTTTACTTAGCGTACTTCATTATGTTATACTCAACTGCCCTGATTGCGAATCTGGTAGACCTACGTTTGAAAATTGGTATTCACAGTCCAGCTCGCGCGCAGAATGGAAATTTAAAAGCAACATCGGCAATGGAATAAATCCAATGAATGTATCCGTTGATCTACCAGTTCCATCAGAAGGCACTGATAGTTCCATCGACGCTGTTAGCAATACCATTTCAGATACTGAATCTATCCAGGGCTCCCCCGATACTCGCAGCGACCGTGAAGTCATTTTTAACAGCATGGGAAAGGCTCTGCAGCCAGTCATTGATGTCCTTGAAGCACAGAAAAGTAAGATGCCCAGCACAGAACAACTTGCCAAACCACTTCTTATGTTTGCTGCTGCCGCTGAAGATCAGGAACATGAGTTAGCTGAAAAAATCAGAAACAATGAAAAGAACGCTAAAGATGCTACTTCCGAAAAAGATATGTTTGAAGTATTTAAGACCGAAAGTGATGATCTTCTAAAATACTGCATTGAAATGGACCCAACCGGAGAGCCTATTTCGTTATATATACCAGACCAAATCGACAACCTTATCAGAAAATGGAATTTTGATATTCGCAAAATACAGGACCCCGATAAGCAACGATTGGTCCAGGATACATTACAAACTCTATCGGATTATTTGTACTACCTATCAGATAGGTATCTGAAAGCAATAGATGGTGAAAGACTTATTTTTAGAAACAGTTCTATCGAGGAAGGCTATCGGTTATGCGAAGAACTACGGCCAAATTCATACAGATTACGCTGCAAGCTTAGAGATCTATACTTATTATTGTGGCCTGCTCCTGCAATCGATCATCCTCCAACAGAAGATACATCTACGGTGTCTGAAAACGACGATACAAAGAAATCAGAGGACACTAAAGGTTCCATTGTACACCAAACTGTTGTAAACCAATATGGAGATCATCCAGTTCACATAGATCATGTTGAGAACTTAAAGTTGTAAAGGAGGATTTTGATGGAAGAAGAAAAAGAAAATAAACCGGTTCCAACCAATAACTCCTCCTTTACAGAGGTGAATCAATACGGCGATAGAGCTGTCCATGCAGATCATATCGATAATCTTACTGTTGAAGTGAACGTATATGGAGAGCAAGGATCTGCTCCTACAAATGAAGATGGAATTCCTTTTGTTCCCGTGACTCCTACTCGTTCTGACGCCGCAACAAGGACGATCTTTCTCGGCAATGAGACAATAACTCTTCCTGTTGAACTTACACCTCTGAGTGCTATCGCACCGCATGAGCTTCCATATGTTAATGCTCTATGTGAGGTGTACGCTGAAAAAATAAATCAGGTTGTAACCCCAGATACCCTTGATTCTCTCCCACCAAGGCTACACCGCAATTTTGCCGAACACCGAAAAGCCTATTACAGTGCGGAGAGTATCCATCGTTCTGTTAGAGAAGTATTTGCAGATGGCGAGAAGCAATTTGAAGCCCTCAAGACCGATGCCTTTGATGGCATCTCGGACACATACTATGATGACCGCCACCAATCTGGATATGATCGGTTGCTGTCTGTTTTGAATAAGATCACGAACACAACGTTAACAAAATCTACTCTCATGAATATAGCTGGTCTTATTGGTAATCTCGAAAAGAAAGGAATTTGCCACATCCTGGTAAATGACGATGTTATCAAGTCGTGGGTGAACATCGATGAATAAACTCTTTAATACCCCTTTTGAGACCGGACTTCGCGCGATGCTTATTCTCTATTCTACAAACACAAGTGGAATGACTATTGATCGAATAACAGCATATGATTTTATAACAATCTACGGTAAAGATCTTGGTGTATCTAAGAATAACCTTCATGGAATAAACCATTTTAGCTTTAGTGAATTGTCATCAAAGAGAACTATTTGCTCCGAAGGCGTAAAATCCTTTGTTCTTGACGGCCTTATATCAATAACACGTAATAGCGAAGGATTCTTGTATTCCTTGACTTCCACCGGAATGGAATACGTCCAATCACTTGAATCCGATTATAAAACCCAATACTTGGAGATATTAAAAGATGTCCAAAGTAAATATAACAACATTTCAGATACAGAACTAACATCGATAATTAATAATGCTGCAGTTAATGCACTAAGGAGGTAATGATGAGCGATTTCTACATAAAAAGAGTCACTGCAAAAGGCAGTGGCAAAAAAGACTCAACAGTTGACCTCCGCCCTGGGCTAAACATTATTAAGGGCAGGTCCAATACCGGTAAAACCGTAATAATTAAATGTATTGATTTCTGCTTTGGCAGTAAAAAACCGCCGTTCGATGAGAGCTTTGGATACACAACAATAGAAATGGAACTTCACACCAGAAATGGTGATATAACCATATCTCGTCAGCTTGGGAAAAATCAGGTCGAAGTTACTACCAGCGTTCCCGGCTTCAATAACGGCACTTATGATCTAAAACCTTCAAAAAAGAAACACCCTCTTCCGATCTTAAGTGATCTCCTACTTGCCTCTATCGGCATTGAAGGTGAACACCAGATTGTAAAGAACAAAGATTTCGATAAAAGAAGATTGACCTGGAGGACTTTTCTTAGTGCCCTTCTTTTTCATGTGACCGATATTGCCAAAGAAACCTCTGTCATTGAACCTGAACAAGGAACAGAAAAGACTGCCATGTTGTCGGCGCTTCTATTCCTAATGTCAGGTAAGGATTTTTCCGAATCCGATGCTCAAACCAAAAAAGAAATTAGAGTTGCACGTAAACGAGCTGTTGAAGAATACGTTAACAAAAAAATTCAATCTGCTTCTGATAAAAAGAAAGTACTTCAAGAGAGTCTAAATGCTTTTGATGGAGTGGACGTCGAACAAGCCATGCAAGACGTAATTACAAGTTTACAATATACCGAAGGACAAATATCCTATACTGCGGATCAATGCCGTAAGATTATGCAGCAGATATATGATCTACAGGACAGGTCCGCAGAATGTGAGCTTTTACAGAATCGTTACTCTTCATTAGAGACACAATATATATCAGATATCAAACGCCTCTCTTTTATAGTTAACGGTGAATCTAAAATGGGTCAGGTTCCGCATAATCAAACTTGCCCTTTTTGCGAAGGAAAATTGCCAGTTCGCGATAAGAAATCATATATAGATTCAGCGCAAGCAGAGCTAAACAGAATAATGGTGCAGATGGATGGATTAAAGGAAACCGAAAACGATCTAAAAAAAGAAAAAGTCGAGATTGAAAAGCAACTTGATGAACTACAAGATGATAGAGAACAACTGGAGAAGAAAATAGACAAAGAGCTCCAACCAAAAGCTGATGCACTGAAGCAATCATTAAACAATTATCGTACCTATATCCAGATCCAACAGGAACTTCAAGTAATTGATGATTTTGCTTCTAGCTGGGTAACTGATCTCCGGGAACTTCCAAGCGAAGATGAAACTAGAACCGAATATCATCCAAAAGAATACTTTGATGATCCATTCCAGGAACGTATGGATGAAATGCTTAAAGCCGCCCTGACGGATTGCCAATATGAAAACTTAACCGCAGCACGTTTTAACATGAAAGATTTTGACATTGAAGTCAATGGTCACAAAAAAGCGGACGTAAATGGCCAAGGCTACTGCTCTTTCCTTAACAGCATCGTTGCCGTTGTTTTCCGCAGCTATATGGAAAAATATGCAACCTACAATCCTGGATTTGTTGTAATTGATACACCTCTTCTTGGTCTTGACCAAGGTGTAGATGACAACGATCAGAAAAGCATGCGTACAGCGTTATTCAACTTCTTCATAAAACACCAAACGGATGGCCAGCTAATCATACTTGAAAATATCAGGCATCTACCTGAGATCGATTTTGAAAAAGCCGGCGCTAACGTCATTACCTTTACAAAAGGACACGGCAATGGTAGATATGGATTCTTAAATGACGTTAAATGATTGTGCATAAAGGAGGACCTATGAAAATCAGTTATAACAAATTATGGAAGCTACTCATAGATAAAGGAATGACAAAAATGCAGCTAAAAGATGCTGCTGGTATTAGTGCTGCATCAATTGCCAAACTTGGGAAAGGCGGCAATATCACGACAGATGTTCTTCTAAAAATCTGCGAAACACTTAACTGCCATATAGAGGACATTCTGGAAACAATCGACTAAATTATTACTCAACGAAGGAGGAATTAGTATGCATGGAAGATCGATAGAGCTGTTCCTCGCTAATGGAACCGCGGATAGTATCGTTACTGCAGAACTCTCTAATTGGAATGGCAAAGCAATTAAAATTCCAAGAATTGAGGTAAATGACTGTAAACGAAAAGATATACAGGAACCTGGAATATACTTCTTATTCTGTAAAGATGAGGATAATGACGAGGACTCTGTTTACATCGGTGAAGCCGAGAACGTAAAGGAACGTCTGGTTCAGCACTTGCGTGATGCCGCTGCCGAAAAAGAAAAGTATTACTGGAATACAGCTGTTATATTTATAGGCCGTGATTTAAACAAGGCACTCATTAGATATTTAGAGAACAGACTTGTGGAACTTGCAAAATCTAGTAATCGCTTCAAAGTTCTCACAAAAAATACATATAAGAATACGGTCCTTAAAGAATCCCAAATCGCCGCAATGGAAGAATTCTTGGATAATATAAAGGTTCTTGTTAATGCTCTTGGTTATAAAGTTTTAGAACCATTGCGACAAGTTAATTCTTCTGGTGCCAAATCAGATGAGGATCTACTCTATTTGAAAACAGGTGCTGTTGAAGCAGTTGGCGCTGTTACATCTGAAGGATTTGTGGTGCTTGCCGGTGCAACTATAAATGAAAAGACATCCGAAAAATCCCTATCAAAGGGCATGGCAAAACTCCGAAAAAAGCACTTTGATTCCGGCCACATTGACGCCAATCTCAAAACCACCGTAGATATTCTGTTTTCAAGCTCATCAGCTGCAGCTGATTTTGTAACGGGTTATAGCGTAAGCGGACCCGCCACCTGGAAAGATAAAACCGGAAAAACATTAAAAGAAATCGAATCTGAATAAAAAACAACGCACCATGCTTACATATAATCAGCACGGTGCGTTTTATTACTTTTAGAAACTATAAAAGCCTTCTTATTATTCAGACTTCTTGCCATATGGAACGGGGTCTTCTGCTACCATCAGACTTTCTTGTGGCTGCATTTTATATACAACCCCTCTTGATTCCTGTGCAGGTATCGAATATTCCTTTCCTTCCGGATTGTAGGTCAAATTGAAAACCAGATCCGACAACCATTTTTTGAAGGAAGGATTGTCTTGGAACTGCTTGAACAGCTCCATGTTGTCCGCCATGATAGAGAAGATAACCGCCTGTAGAGCACGCTCGCTTTCGGTACGCGCCTCCTGTGCATCAGAGTTCTTCATGGCATTCTGATATTTCTTATCCTTTGACACCATCTCC
>CACZNZ010000222.1 GCA_902782625.1 uncultured Lachnospiraceae bacterium
CGGAAACAAGAGCAATCAGTAAGAATTTCCGTGCTGGCGTCAAACTGGCCTGCAGATAATCTTACACATCGTTTTTCTGTACAGCACCGGAAATAAAGAGAGCCCGGAAATGCCGATCATATCGGCAATATCCGGGCTCTCTTTATTTGTATAATTATTCCGTTTGTCATTTGGTCACACGCAGGAAATGCGCCACTTTCTTGTTCTTTTTATCGAAAAAGGAGGTTTTTCCGAAGGGACCCTTCCCGGCGATATATTTTTTATCCCCTTTTGTTCGTTTAAGTTTTGTGGTCCCGGACATACCTATCGTAAGTCCTTTATAGTCCTTTGGATAGATCACCGTAACAACGCAGGAACTGACTGAGAGATAAACATAGCATCCATCGCCGTCTTTGTAATACTTTTTGTTTTTATGCGTAAAACCCGAATCGCTCACAGTAACACCAAATTTATTATTCTCTGCTTCAAGATTAGCTCCGGTGTTATAATCAACGACCCAATACCCGCAGTCTCCTCCGATCTCGCCTGTCTTACTTGTCAGGGAGGAGTTTGCTATTTTGTGGATCTGAGATTTTGAAACAGACCAGCGGCGATCAACGGTCAGCTTAAAAGTCAGCTTTTGAAATCCGTCTTCCTCATCTGTAATTTTCCATTTCGTTATCTTTGCCTTCTGATCGTGCATACCAATGCCGGAAAAGCAGGACTGATAGGTTATTTTTTTATTCGCTTTCAGATCCCAGCTGATCCCTTTTAGGTTTTTCATAGATCCGGCTGCAGCCGCCGAGGCTGTTTTAGGACCGCTTACCGTCACCAGACACACCAGGAGCAGTCCCGGCAGCAGCCGGCGAATGATCCTCTCTCCCGAACATCTGAGTTTCATACTTGTTCCTCCTTTTTCTGGATGCATGAAAAAATAATGTTTGAAAGAATTGTATCATCCCTGCCTCATAAATAAAAAGGAATAATAATGAAGAATATCTGATCCTGGCGTACTGCATTTCGGGTTCTAAACTGTCATGCATATGTTGATCAGTCCATGAGCGCAAATATCCTCATGGCATTTTTTACATTTTCTTTCATGGCTTCCCGTGCCGCAACCATAATAGCTGAGAAAAACCTCGGTTCCTTGCTGTCAAGTCCTTTCAGGTACTCTTCGTCTGCCATACCGCCGCTCCGGTCCATATAAGTAAAATAATTGATTTTACAGTTTCCTCATCATCCACTATCAGAATCTTGATCATGAATATACTCCCTGATTTTTCATTATCATACTCTTACGTGCCAGTTTATCTATCTCATTCTCCTGCGAATTGGGGAAACATTTGTATCTTAACGCCCAGGTGTACGTCGCTTTGTAAAAATATCATTCACGCCCTCCAAACGCTCTTGCTGATTTCATAAATCCCGTCATGATATGCACCTTCCCCGGTAAAGAAAGTCTCAAAACCACACTTCTCCAAAACACGTCCGGATGCCGCATTCTCTAAAAGACGGATACCATAGATCTCAGTAATGCCGATTCGTTCAGACATCACAGGAAGAAATGCCATTACCGCTTCTGTTGCATATCCCTTCCCTGTGAATGCCTTTGCGACATGGTATCCGATTTCCCATTTATCATCACCGATAGGAACCAATTGGACATAACCGATGTTTTTGCTGTCATCTTTCGTAATCATTGCATAGACCAACGGGCCTTCCGCAGATCCGTATTGGGATATCAGATATTCAAGCGTTTCTTCTGCATCTTCTTTAGTCTCGAAAACTTCATCCGGGACAAATCTTCTTGTGTCTTCATCCAGCGAATTCCTATGGACATCCATCGCCATGTCCATTGTCATTTCAGTTATTATCAATCTATCTGTTTCCAGCAATATACTCATATTTACAGCCTCAACATTTCTTTCACTATTGTAAAGTCTCACACGTCTAAGAGTGCGCTTCCTACTGCCGGCCTTGCGGCCGGTTGCCTTTTAGAGGCATCGGACTTCCTTTCAACGCATGGTGCATGGTATTAGTCTATATTCTATTTCGTGTTTTCTCCTTTGCATTTTCGACAACGAAAACAAGGTATTAACAGATTACAAAACCATCACAGCGGGGATCTCATCCCATCCCTTCGGCATCTCTTGCAATTCCTCAAAACCGCATGAGCGATAAAGGTTTCTTGCTATTTCGTTATCCGGTTCGTATGAGAGCCAGCAGTATTTTGCTTCGCCTGAAGGGAATGTGCGAATGTAATCCAGTGCAAGCTTAAGGGCTTCCTTGCCATACCCTTTACCTTGATATTTTTTGTC
>CACZNZ010000223.1 GCA_902782625.1 uncultured Lachnospiraceae bacterium
CATGACGAGTGATCGTCGTGATGCAGATCTCACCTTCCTTATTATCTGACATCATCTTCTGATAGACCTGATACTCTTCAACAGACGGACTTTCCCACTGATCACCGTGCATGGAATCCGCATCAGTATATCCCACATCTACGGAATCCTTTCTTACTGTAAGAAGAGCCTCTGTAAGAAGAGCCTCTGTAAGAAGAACCTGCTCACTGTCTCCAAACGATTTGGAATTGATAACGGAGCCTGGATCATCGGCATTCTCAGCCAGCGACATATCGATACCTGCAATTACGGTACCCTCCTCGTACTCGCCGGCAGCAAGCATCTCAGAGATGGAATCCGCCCAGGATGTCAGCTGCGCGAGTGCCATCTGTTCGCCGGTGAAGTCCCCGGCATAGATCTGAGCCAATGAACCCAATGTCGTACTTTCCAGCAAAATACTGATCATAACGGCAACCAGTTTTTTCGTCCGCCTTTCCCAATTCATAATCGTCTCTTCCTTCATCTTGTGGGCATCGAGAAAAGGCTTGCCCATATACTCTTCGGGCATATCCAATTAATTAGCCTGTCTTTGTACTCACGCTGAATTGCTGCCATGTATATCACTTCTTTGTTTTTCATTATTTTATCTCAAAGAAGACAGATTTTCAACAAGGAAAGATGGTATTAATCATCCAGACATGTCCCGCACATCCGGCAATAGCGGTCCCCTATTGGCAGCGTTTGATGGCATGTAACGCATATTATCTGGGTCGGCTCATAACATTCAGGGCAAAATGGAGGATTATTCTTTATATCATTTCCACAAGAGGTGCATACCATTTTTTCACTTAACAGGCTTCCACACCGGCTGCAATACTTGAAAAAATAACGCCTTTTACAGTTCTCGCATACAAATCCTGCTCTTCCCTTCTCCTTAAACACTCTCATGCTATAATAGAGATTACCTGTTATGTCATCATCAATTCCACGTATTAATTCTTTTTTTGTATACTTTCGATCAGTCCGGGAGCTTTCCCGTTTTATAAAAGGCAATATAAAACGATTGAATAACATCATTATTCTTCATCCCCCTTCTCTGCCGGAAGCACATAAAGAAAATCTGTATCTAAATACTGATTGGGAAAAACATCTTCATATAGGGGTGTAATTCCTCCTCCCAGGTATATGCTTTCTGCTCCCCCTTTATTTGTATAGAAGCTCAGCCATAGTATGGAACAGTCTTCAGGAAGAGGATTACCATCCCTGGGTGTCAGAATCATGGAGCCATATTCTTTCTGCCTGAATATCGAGTACTGATGGGAGTAGTTTTTAAAACTGACAAAGTCTTTTCCTCTACCGGCCAGGGGAAATTCCATACGGATATCAACAGGAAGATCATCGATTTGGCAATCCATTCCGGCAAGAAAAACTATATCTCTTGTTTCATAGGATAGAATGACATTTATCCGGACTTCATTTTCTTCTTTTTGCACACCACACACACGGATAGATAATCCATCCGTATTCAGAAGAACATGCCCATCTTGTGAAACCGGAGACAGAGAACTCGTAACCTCTGCTTTCTCCGACAAAAACAGCCTGGGCCGAATGGGTATGATTTTTCCTTCCTCCGTATCTTCTTCTTTCAGCAGCAAATAAAAGTTCAGATCATTCACCTTCTCTATGTTCCACGGTACCTGCGCTGTTCCTGGATCAGTTGTTTTCCTGGCAGTTCCATCTAACCGGACTGCAAATGGCACATTAGCTTTTCCTCCCGCAGCGATCAAAACCTGCTCCGGAAACTCCAGCCCTTCCGGAAAATAGCAGCCGTTAACCGAAAAGCCTGAGGTTTCCGGAAAGAGACTGTATTCGTGATTCATTGGATTGATAAGTAAAAGTTCTCCTTTCAGGATTCTTTCATTCCCCTCCCAGGACATGGTATTGTATCCTGACTTATTGTTTTTGGATAACGGATTTGTCGTTTCGTCGCCATCAGAGCTGGAGGCAAAATTAATCTCTTCCA
>CACZNZ010000224.1 GCA_902782625.1 uncultured Lachnospiraceae bacterium
CCAAGCCGATCTTTTTTTTTTTTTTTTTTCGAAAGATTTGGAAAAGATTCTCTTGAAAATACATCGGTCAGCCGATATAATAATTGTCAAGGAAGGGGGTATGTGTCATGCTGATCAAGGAAAAACTGAAGGAAAAGAATATGTCTATGTATCGCCTGAGCAAGGAAAGCGGCGTGCCGCAGGCGACCATTAACGATATATGCAGTGGGAAAGCAGACATGGAAAAATGTGCTGTCGGGACATTATACCGTCTTGCGAAGGTGCTGAATGTTTCGATCGAGGATATTCTGGAGTCGTCCAGGGAAGAGTACCGCAGTTCTTTTGAGACTTTCAAGAGCAATACCTGCCATCATGTGAAGGATATGGGAGATATTGATTTCATGATCCATGTACTGGAGTCAGATGAGATCAGGTCTCTTTATGAAAAACACTGGTATCCGGAAGCGTTGTATCTACTTGCAATGTTGGATTATCTCTCGCGCGTAAATGATGTTCCTGTCTGCACAAAATACAATGATATACGATCCCGGAGGCTAAAGAATCCGATTTATCCGGCAGGTGTTCTTCTTGCAAGTGAAGTTATGAAGACGGAGGAGACTAAGAGAAAGGCTGAGAAAGAGGCGATTCCGGAATTCAGAAGATTCAACATCATCGAGAGTGAGGTGAGGAATGTTGTCTGATAAACCCCTTACGAAAGAAAAACTTGATCAGTATTTGAAGGAGCTGGCAAAGGAATATAGAAAAAGAAGCGGAAAGAATACACCTGCAGAGATCATATTGATAGGCGGTGCATCCGTTGTGATCAATTATGGTTTCCGTGAGATGACATATGATGCAGACGCAATAATAACCGCATCATCCTACATGAAGGATGCGATCAATTATGTGGGTGATAAATATGGCCTTCCTACCGGGTGGATGAATGATGATTTCAAAAAGACAGAAAGCTATACACCGGGGATAGCGCAGTATTCTGAATACTATAAGACGTTTTCCAATATTGTGACATTCAGAACTGTTTCCGGAGAATACCTGGTAGCGATGAAACTGAAATCCGGTCGACAATATAAGTACGACATGTCAGACATAATAGGCATTCTCTGGGAACAGGAAAAAGAAGGAGATCCTCTCACTATTGACAGAATAAAGAAGGCTGTATGTGATCTTTATGGGTCTTATGAATCGCTTTCCGAGGAGATTAGAAAGTTCATTGAGAATGCACTTAAGAATGGAGATTACGAAAATGTCTATTCCCATACCCGGCAGTATGAGTTGGAAAACAAAGAGAATCTGCTTGAATATCAGGAGGAAAAGCCGGAAGTGATCAGTGGAGATAACGTGGACGATGTGATTGCGGTTCTTCGAAGAAAGAAAAATGAGAAGTAGAAAAATGGATCGGCAGAGAACTCAGTAATGAATTCCAAGCCGATCCTTTTTATTTTATCCTTCTGAAAAACTTGCCAGGCGTTCGTTCCATGTGCCGGAATTGAAAGTACCGATCCCTGTAAGCCTTGAGGAGCCGGTCGGCCTGATCCTTGCAGTTGCCGCCAGTTTCCGGGAAGACATACAGGCCGGCCAGGGATTCCTTCAGTCTGATACCGGTCTTGTAAGGATACGGAACTTTTTTGGGAAGGACTTTGCGGACGCGCTGGGAGGAAAACGGTTTTCCACAAACAGGGCCAATAAATCATACCTGCAGGGACTTGAGATGGCTGCCGATGCCAGAGGGGACGGTAAGCCGAAGGGCTACATGCTGGCAGCCCTGGCAAGGAGCCATAAAGGGGGCATAGCTTCATTCCCGGCTGCAACAGAAACCTATCTGAAGGACGCGGCATTTACTGGATATTCACCCCAGTTCATAGCCCGGGAGATGTTTGAAAGAGGCGTATTCGGATTTATCCCCCATCTTCTGCTTTCAATGTACGGGGGAAAGAATTACAGGATGATAGGGGTTCATGAACAGACGGAACTGATCAGGGTAATCGGCATGAAACCTTATGCCATTGAGGAACTTGTCCGGGTTAATCAGGCTGCCCTTTTCCGCGCCAGGGAAACGATAGGCAGTGTAATAAGCCAGAAGGAAACGCTCGCGGATGTCCTTCAGAGAATAGCAACCGGGGAA
>CACZNZ010000225.1 GCA_902782625.1 uncultured Lachnospiraceae bacterium
AGAATTCGTATATTTCAATATATCGAGCGTTTTACTACCATAGAAAGGGAGAGCAAAATGGTAAACTATAATCAGTGAATAGTATGGAGGAGGTGGCTTATGAATCGGAGAGAAGTCCAGCAGATGATTGTGCAGTATGAATGGGAAATGTTCCAGCAGGTCAAAGGAATCGGCGGAAGGGCTGACTGCCAGGATGATTGGGAAACATTTGTTGTTATGAGACTGTCACAGTTTGACAGCTGGGATGATAATGTGCTGGCCAGCTATCTTCAGGATCTGGAGAATGCGAAGGTTGCCGGGAGAAATCTTGTAATGGAGAAATATGCCTACATGATGGAGGAGACAGATCCGGAATATTTCGAATCTATCAAAGGGCTCCTTCCGCCTGTGGACGATGTTTGTGTGATGCTTGCAGATGTCATTACAGACAGATATATCAAATGGGAAGAGGAAGTGGAGAAGAAATATCCGAATGTCAGAAGGAACGGACGCCCTGCAGAAGAGACCGCGGCTGACGGAACAGTGAGTATTCGGAATTATCTCCGCAGTGAGTTAAAGACCTATTCCAAGAAGACACTGAGTTTTCTTCTTGCTTCCATTGATGCCAAACCGGATGTGAATCGTTATCTGGAGAGCATGAAGATGATTGCCAGAGCCTACGGATATGCGACCTTGGATGAGGCAGAAAGAGCATTGTCCGGAAAGCCTGCTTATTAGGAGGAGTTCTCATGAAGAGAATACTGTTGCTTGCAGGAGATTTTACGGAAGATTATGAGACGATGGTTCCGTTCCAGGCATTATCCATGCTGGGGTTTGCCGTGGATGCCGTATGCCCAGATAAAAAAGAAGGCGAACTGATCAAGACAGCAATTCATGACTTTGAAGGCGATCAGACATATACAGAAAAACCGGGCCATCTTTTCCGCCTGACAAAGACCTTTGACGAGGTTGATTTTGATGACTACGCCGGACTGTTTATAACGGGGGGACGATCTCCGGAATATATCCGTATGAACCAGAAAGTGCTTTCTCTGGTGAAATGCTTTGTAAGAAGCGGAAAACCAGTGGCATCAATCTGTCATGGTGCGCAGGTGCTTTCGGCAGCTGGCGTTCTTACCGGAAGAAAGCTTACTGCGTATCCTGCCCTTGCCGCGGAGGTAACACTGGCAGGAGGGCAGTTTATCGAAGTGGCTCCGGATGAGTCTTATGTGGACGGTAATTTGATTACATCACCGGCGTGGCCGGGGAATACAGCGATCCTGAGAGACTTTGCCAAAGCTCTCGGCTGTGAGATAACGATACATTAATCATATCAGGAGGTAAATATTATGGGAACATTATTAGAGCAGTTACACAGGATGCAGATTCAGGATGCTGTTGATGATCTGACAGCTTCCGGCGGAAATCAGAATGTCAGTGATCATCAGCTAAACGGTGTATATTACTGCAGAGCTTGTGGTTATATTTACGATGAAGCAAAGGAAGGTAAGCCTTTTACAACGCTTTCCCATTGCCCAATCTGTGGAATGGGTCAGCAGCAGTTTTTCCGTGTGAATGACTGATCATAATTTTTTCATATAATTTTATATATGCTATAGAACCACAGTATGACATCACTTGTGATGAAATACTGTGGTTTTTTGCGTCTTTATCCAATCGTGTCAATTTCTTTGACAGGGTGGCAAAACACTGCCACTGTATGGTAAAATACCGATAATGAACAATAGGGAGAAAGATAAATGAAAGTACTGTTTTTGGATGTAGACGGTGTTTTGAATTCTGAACCGTATTATATGCAGCATCTGGATGATATGCGTGCCAATCCGATTGATCCGGAAGGGGTAAAAAGGCTTGCTCAGATCGTGGAAGCAACCGGAGCAATCATTGTTCTTTCCTCTTCATGGCGAGGCGGCTGGGATCCGGATCCTGACCGGATGGATATTGACGGACAGATTCTGACAAAAGAGCTCTCAAAATGTGATCTGGAAATCTATGATAAGACCGATTATATCGAATACGGGCGCAGAGCCAGGGAGATCAAGGCATGGCTGAAAGAAAGCGAAGAAAAAGTGGAAAGCTTTGTCATTCTGGATGACTGTAATTACGCATGGGATAAACATGGCCTTTCTCGTCGATGGGTGCGTACAGATTTTATCGATGGAGGTCTGCTCGATGAGGGCGTGGAGAAAGCCATAGAAATACTGAACAGGAAGTTTACATTTACAGAAAAGATTAAAATGAAAGTGTTGGAACCATAAAAAATAAGGAGGGGAAGATGAAAAAGAAGTATACAATCTTAGCACCATGTAAAGGTAAGGTCATACCACTCAGTGATGTGCCGGATCCGGTCTTCAGTACAAAGATGTTGGGAGACGGGTGTGCGGTGATTCCTGAGGACGGAAAGGTTTACGCGCCTATAGACGGTACGGTTACGGTTGTTGCACCTACGGGACATGCGGTCGGCATGAAAGGCGCAAATGGTCTTGAAATGATCGTTCATTTCGGCCTTGAGACTGTGAATCTGGAAGGAGAAGGATTTAAGGTGCATGTCGAACAGGGAGACGAGGTGAAAGCCGGGGATCTCCTTGTCGAAGCAGACTATGATTTCCTGAGAGAGAAAAAAATAAATCTGACCACTCCTGTGATTATCACATCGGATCTTCACGAAGAAAAACTGACGATCAAAGAAGGGGAATGCGCTCCGGGCACCCCTCTTTTGATTGTAGGAGAAAACAGGAAAGAAAAACGAAAACTTCATATCAATTTTGATTTTCTGCAAAAGCTTGGCAAGGTTCTGATGACAGTCATTGCGGTAATGCCGGCAGCAGGTCTTATGATTTCTCTCGGAAAACTGGTGCAGATGGGTGGAGGGAATATCTCTCAGATTGTGACGGTCGGATCGACGATGGAGAATATTGGATGGGCGATTATCGGTAATCTCCATATTCTTTTCGCCTGTGCTATCGGTGGTTCCTGGGCAAAAGAACGGGCAGGCGGTGCCTTTGCCGCAGTGATTGCCTTTATCCTGATCAACCGGATTACGGGAGCGTTTTTCGGCGTTACCACGGAGATGCTTACAGATCCTGCAGCAGTGGCGCACACGATATTCGGACAGGAGATTTCGGTAAGCGGATACTTTACCAATGTACTCGGTGCTCCTGCACTCAATATGGGTGTTTTTGTCGGAATCATCGCAGGTTTTGTCGGTGGTATTGTATACAATAAATATTATAATTTCCGGAAACTTCCGGACGCATTATCTTTCTACAATGGCAAACGTTTTGTTCCGTTGATGGTGATTGTCTATTCTACCGTAATCTCTATTGCTTTGTGTATTATCTGGCCGGTCATTCAGAGCGGAATCAATGCATTTGGCGTGTGGATCGCGACTTCTTCTGAGACAACAAAGTTTGTGGCACCATTCATTTTCGGGACATTAGAGCGATTGCTGCTGCCTTTCGGTCTGCATCATATGCTCACGATTCCGATAAACTATACTTCTTTCGGAGGAACATACACCATACTTACCGGAGCTTCCAAGGGCTCCCAGGTTTTTGGACAGGATCCGCTGTGGCTTGCCTGG
>CACZNZ010000226.1 GCA_902782625.1 uncultured Lachnospiraceae bacterium
GAACTGCCGCACCAAGCCCCAGCATGATTCCTTTGAGGTTGGTTCCGTGTCCGGATACATCACCGATGCCGGTGATCATGATCAGACCGATGGTGGACATAATGAAACAGAGGATGTTGCGGCGGGTCAGTTTTTCATGAAACAGAATCGGACAGAGAAGGGTGACGATCACAGGGGCAAAATAATAGCTTAATGTTGCCAGGGAAACTGTGGTATAGCGGTAAGCTTCAAAGAGCAGGATCCAGTTAAATCCCATGGCGATCCCGGAAAGAAACAGCAGTGGAATGGCCTTGCGGATTTTTCGAAACGGGATTTTATGCCTGTTGAGAAGAAGAAATGCCGTAATCAGTATGGTAGCCAGAACTGCCCGATAAAGAGCAATCTCCGAGGAGGCAAGAGGTATATTTCGGACAAAAAGTCCGATGGTTCCGAAAATCGCCATTGATGCGATGATCATCAGTCGGGATTGGGTATGTTTATTCATATAATATCTCCATCTTGATTATTTGTCTTAGCATATCATAATTTGAATCAGAAAGGAATGATAAGTCATGACGCTGGAATTATTTAAATTTGAATCATGTCCGTTTTGCCAGAGGGTACTGCAGTACATCAGGCAAACCGGCAGAAAAGATATTATCTTACGGGATATCCATGAGAACAAAGAGTATGAGAGGAGGCTCCTTATGGAAGGAGGGAAAAGACAGGTTCCCTGTCTTTTCATCGACGGAAAGCCACTATATGAAAGCCTTGAGATTTTGAAATGGCTGAAGGACCATCCGGAGCAGTAATCAGCAGGAAGGAAAGGATATGACAACAAGAGAAGAAGCATTGGAATATGGTCTTTCTTTCCCGGATACCTATCAGGAAGCCCCATTCCATGATCCAAACTGGCAGCTTGTACGGGTCAAAGGAAGCGGGAAAGCATTTTTGTGGACCTATGAACGAGACGGAGTGATACATTTGAATGTGAAAACAGATCCGGAATGGCGCGATATGTGGCGCAGTATCTACGATGCGGTGATTCCGGGCTGGCATCAGAACAAAGATCACTGGAACACGATCATATGTGATGGGTCAATCCCCAAAAAAGACATCAAAAGAATGATTGCCGAAAGCTACGATCTGGTTACCGACAGCCCGACAAAGAGGATTTATGAAGCGGTAAAAAGAATTCCCCAGGGAACGGTTGCAACCTACTCACAGGTTGCAAAGATGGCAGGGAACGAGAAAATGTGCCGGGCAGTAGGAAATGCGCTTCATAAAAACCCGGATCCGGAAGGGATTCCCTGTTACCGAGTAGTAAATGCGTCGGGGAAACTATCGGGAGCATTTGCCTTTGGCGGACCGACAGTTCAACAAGAACTCCTGGAAGCTGATGGTATCGAAGTGGTGAACGGGAAAGTAGATCTGAAAAAGTATCAGATGAAACTGCCTGATAATCTGTGAAAAACGGACGTTAGCATTTCTTCTATTATTCATGTCTGAAAATACCAATGGTTTTCCAGCGATGAAGTATACTATAAGATAGAACAGTGTCTATTTATATGCTACATCGAGGTGATCAGATATGTTTGAATGTGCTTTTATTTATGTTGCACCCGGGCTTGATCCCGCAAAACAGCGTGCAGTTATTCAAGTTTGACTTCCATCCTGCTTTTGGATTTAAGAGCGGCGATGAGCTGTTTGACGATACCAAAGAAGTATGCTGTGGAGACGATGCTGCCGCATGCGCAAGCTGCAGTATGGAGTATTTCTGCCACGGAGAAGAAGACAAGATGCTTGCAAAGATTGAAGCGTCATTAGAAAAGAAACCTTCGGTAACGCAGAAAGCATTTAACATTAATGAATGGCTGAAAAGTATTCATTAATCAACAGCTTTGCCAGTGAAGAAGGAAAAGAAGAAAAAGGAGTTGCCGTTTTTATAAGCGGCAGCTCCTTTTGTATTGGGGCTATTTCTTTACAACAAAATACTGTTCATCGTAGTACCAGCCTTTGTCTTTCGTATATGTCCGGATTTTTATCCTTCCACTAATTTTTTCAGCAAGGTCATCTTCATCTTTCGCGGCATAGGATAAAAGCCAATTGGCATGGTCGATATTGAGACCGATTGCTTTAGGAACTTTTCCGGCTTCCGGGGTTTTAGCGAGGACCTTCACGGTGCCTTTGTGAAGGCCGGCTGCTTTTGTAACTTTATAGGTGATGCCGTCGTATGTGAATTTGGCTCCTTTTCTTAGATTTTTGGCAGCTTTGCCTTTGTTTACTTTTGCATAGTTGTCAGAGCGATAGACGGAAATCTGAGTGGCACCATGTGCCCATTTCTTCATGTCGGAATACGGCCATGCATGGTTATACCACACTTTGTTTTTTGATCCAAAATTTGCTTCATATACAACAAGATTGCTGCCGGAGGACAGGAAGATAGCAAAATGGTAATCCTCAGTCCCTTTGTGCCAGCGGATCACATCGCCCTTTTTCGCCTTCTTGAACAGTTTTTTCATGGCAGAGGTGCTGGTGGTTTTCGATGTTCCAATCGTTTTAAATCTGGTTGAACCTGATATATATGGACTGTGGAATACTTTCATGGTAGTGTATGTCACAAGAGCATTACAACCTCCGTTGCGCATTAGTTCAAACATTGGGGCTCCACGCCAGGAGATGACACCTGGAACGGTTATCCATTGATTGATCCTGCTTCCGCCGGGGAAATCTTTTTTCACCTGGCTGATCCGCTTACTGACCTGACCAGCCGCATCGACATTTTTGCATGTCAGTGGAGAAAACAGAAGGCTGAATGCCATCAGTGCTCCAAAAAGTAAATACAGATGTCTGGTTCTCTTTTGTCTCTTCATATCATTCCCTCCTGAGTAAATAAATATTGATTACATCATTTTACTTTAACTTTTATCCGTTTGAACACACCGTTTTGTGTATAAATATAAATCACACAGCGGCCTTTTTTCTTTGCCGTGATTTTGCCGGAAGATGATACGGAAGCAATCTTTGGATTCGTGGATTCGTAAGATAATTTACGGTATCTCTTCACCTTCAGTTTTTTAGAAGCAGGAACTTCCTTTGCTTTGATTTTAAAAGACTTTTTGCGTTTCAGCACGATCGAAGCTTTATTTGGTTTCACGGCTTTATAGTTGCCGGCCTTTCCTCCTAACGTAGCGGCATGGATGATTTTTGATACAGAAGTCACTTTCCGGATTCCGTCAGTCTCTTTATAGGCAACTACGATATATTTATAATAGGTTCCCTTTTTCAGAGATTTCTGTGTCCAGGTTTTCCGGGAACCTCCCTGTAATACGGCAAGCTGTTTGAACTTGTTTTTTCCTCCGCTGAGACTGCCGAATACGTAGTATCCGGAAGCACCGGGTACCTTGGCCCATACAAGTTTGACAGAATTCTTCGTCGTTTTTGCGGCTCTAAGCTGAAGACCGCTGAAAGTGGAACCTGCCGGATCCTTATCATTCTTTATCGCAGTGATCTGTGTGGCCTTTCCTGCAATTGTGGAAGGATCACCTGTACTTCCTTCTGGATTGACGGGAACAGGCGATGGTACGGGCGGGTTTGTCGGTGAAATCGGCTGTACAGGCTTTTGTTCCTGTTCCTTCTGTGCTTCTTTATCCGCCTTTTCCTTCTCTTCTTTAGCTTTTTGCAATGCACTCTCAGCCTGATCAAGGCGAAGTTTCATATCTGATGCCATTGCCTTTTGGAAATCCGTCAATGATGCATAGGCATCTAAGGCGGCCTGTACATCGGACTCGTTATCCAGAGTGATTTTATCAGGTAAGGAGGAGATGATTTCTTCCAACGCTTCCAGAGTGATCCGGATATCCTCTTCATAGTCCTCCTGACATCTGGTACAGTGGTACAAAGCCTTGACAGGATGATCTTCGGGTTCATAAGATACGAATTCCCAGTTGTGTATGCATCCGGTGTAATTATATGCATTGAGAGTCAGAAGTCCTATATCATAAAGATTCAATGTCTCCTCGTCATAAGTGTAGAACACAGATATGCCAGAGAGGTCAAACTGATATCCGTCTTGCGGATTACCTTGATTATAACCTGTCAGGAACAGCAGGTCGTCTGCACCAATCGTACCGGCATCACAGTTGGTCACATCCACAAGATAGTTCCGCTGGTTGTCCATTGTGACGATATTCCACATGTGGGCACCTGCACCGTTGACACCTTCATCATCGATGGAATGCATGATTCCGGAAACGGTACGGCAATCAATCTTATCACTTTCAAATGTACTGATGTCACAAAGATACTGAAATGCTTTCGTATATCCTTCACAGACGACATTGGTATTCTTATCATTGTCGAACACCCAGATGATCTGCCAGGGATTGCCATAATCTGTTCCAGCCAATAAAGCATCGTCATTATAACTGGTCAGGCTGCAGATTCTCTCACGGTATGCGTTAAGTTTTTTATAATCATCCAGGGAAGCATATTCTTTCACAATGCCTTTTGCCGTCTCAACTGCTGCTGAGGTTGCACCTGTTTTTTGCGTATCGACGTCTGTGTAATATACAGCATTTTCATCCAGATAGTCGGCGGAAACCCAGAAATCAATCTTCAAAGCACTTCCTTCCGGGAAAAATAACCGGTAATCTTTAATCGATCCGTCCCATTCTCCCTTGATGGAGTTGGAAGCAGGCTGAAGAAGGGCCGTTTTATCATACCAGTAAAGCTCATAGGGGCAGTCTGCCAGCAAACTGTCAATCACTAGGCCAAGATTATAGTCGATCTTCTGGAACATGGCAGCTTTTGCGTCTTCTGTTATGTAAGGATTTTCATCTTCACCTATATCATAATTGGAGTCCTGTCCGAGATCATCCGGAGAAAAGTGATTCATGATATCAGGGCCAAAGATGTCTTTTAACGGAATGCTGAACGAGGAAGAATCAAGTTCTCCATTCGCTACTTTCGTAATCTCTTTCTTTAACGCATCATAGACCAGCTGATCATTGCCTGTAAGAGCCTCTCTCCTGGGGACTTTACGTTGCTTTTGTCCGGCGTTACCGACAGAAAACATATGGTCAACATACTGTCGAAATAACTCATCGTTGTCCGCAGTTTCGACTGTCGGTCTGATGGCTTCTGGCTGGGATGATTGGATAGAAATAACAGATTCTGACGGAACCGAAGCGGCAGTTGCTTCAGAACCGGGGACGGCCATAAGACCGAAATAACTGAAAAACAGCAGCATACTTACTACTATAGTGATTGATCGTATTTTCATCTTTTCCTCCTGCTGATTGTATTCATTTTATATCGTATCTGTGTTTGTTATACAGTATACCATATATAGAAACTATCTTACAATGATGGTTTTGTATTCTGCCATATTATAGTTTTTTATGACTATACCATCCGGCAGATATCTGTTATGATAGAACATATAGAATCGGAGTACGACAGAGCTGCCAAAGAGAGGAGAGTACCATGATTATTACCTGGCTTGGTCATTCTTGTTTTAAAATTGATAAAGATGGATATATTGTCATATTTGATCCTTACGGGGACGGAACGGTTCCCGGGCTTTCTCCCGTGAGAGAGGAAGCGCACATGGTAATCTGCAGCCATGAACACGGAGATCATAATGGA
>CACZNZ010000227.1 GCA_902782625.1 uncultured Lachnospiraceae bacterium
GACCATTTTCAGTTTTTCTTCACTTAACTTCTCCATGATCTGATCCTTTCTCATGAGATTGCAAAAATCAAAATAGTTCCTCTCAATTATATATAGCATACAGACTGTCACAGAAAACGCACACTACTGATTGCCGAGACCCTTTGAATTTACTGATACTGGTTATCCTTTCTTTTTATATCCGCAGTCACAATATGGCCCACCGGAAGCCAGCGTGTATTCCCGCACAAAATCAGATGCTCCACCGGCTTTGCTCATGGCGTAATCGAGCGCACACATGGCAGGTACATACTCATAGAGCCTGAGTTTCTTCATCAACGTACAGATTCCACATGCTGTAAATCTCGCCTCATAACCGCTGCCGTCTTCGTAGGGAAGGAATTCCATATTCCAGGAGAATGGATTCCGGTCCGCTGCCCGGAGAGCAGCTGTCTCTTTCATGCCTTTTATGTCTTCATCTGAGAATTTGATCTTCCCACCCATCCGACAGAACAGCTTCATGGGCCTGATCATCATGGATTCGCGGTAATACTCCGTCATTTTCTCTACCGTCGGTTTCTCTGGCATGCTTAATATAAACGCTGACAGCATAGCACAGTTTACGATATTCATTTTGAACCGATCTTCCGGCTCAAACTCCGGCAGCTTGCCAATGATCTTCTTATACTTCGCCTTGGCCTTCATCGTGATTCTATCCGCTGTTTTGATATCGAAGCCCAGTATAGTTGTCAGATGCTTTTTGAATGATCCCGAAAACAGCACCCACATACCAGCCGGCATTCCTGCATATTTCATTTTCTTGTTATCCTCATTTTTATTGATTATTAGCCGTGATGTTTTATTCTCAGGGCCGATCGATATGAGTGTTCGTTTTATCGCCTCTCTTCTAATTTGGATGAGAGGCTTAAAAATTATATGTCACCGTTGGAATTGCATGGTATCGAGGCTGTATAAATAATATAATAGTCTCCTTTTGATTTTGAATACTCAGGTGCTTTTCGGTATTCTTTCTTATATACTGTTTTAATCCCCTCTTGGTGCAAAAGAGAGTCTAGATAAGAAATCACGCGTGTGGCATTATCTAATGTCCAGTGAGCATAATCATTGCCGGAATAATCCTCATACCATGGTATGATATAGTCGTTCTTCCTTAGCACCATTCGTTCAGGCACGATTACTCTTGGGCCGAATTCTACAACAACTTCATATCTACAGTTTGTCTTACCTCCAAAAGTTCCTTTATAATACTTAAAAGATCGTGCTTTTACACTACCAGTAATACTATTAACTATGTACTGGTAAATATCTGCTGCCAATCCTCTTGCCAGGTCATCCGGCAACGGCCGATCCCTTCTTTCCTGCTGCTTTTGATTTTTGATATCCTGTTCTTTTTGCATTTTTTGAAGCGATTCTCGAAGTCCCATCGTGCACCTCCTTACCGTTGGGCGGATTCATATATTTTTTATAATGCAACAACGATCTTGGTTTAAGGCATATAGCCCAGGAATATTTTCCTGCCGATTTTACCTAAACTTTTCATGCTGCTCTTTTAGTTAATTCTACTACAGCGCATCGTTGAAAACAACAATAAAAGCTACCGAACAAGTGTTCCTGAATTGTATTTTTAAATTCCATTCATGATAATCCAGGTAGAAATAAGTCTTACACAAGTGGAAGTTACTCTTTCACACGGCTCCTTAATGGAGCGGGCACGGAGTCAAGGGACAGTACGCTGGCCGAAGGCCGGGCAGCCCTTGACGGAGTGCCACGGATTATCCTTTTGTTGCGGAAAGGAACCCGGTTCCTTTCCCTGCCTTCCTGGCGAAGGACGGGTCCGGGCAGAGCCCGGCTTTCTTCATCTTGAAAATTTCATAGTTCTTTAGTATCGTTTCTACTGCTTTCCCGGTGGCGGTAGAGAGGAGGTTCCAATGTCGAAATTCATACCGGGAAACCATAAGCATCTGACTATCGATGACAGGCTGTATATCGAGAATTCGCTGAATGCCAACGTGCCTCTTTCTTATATTGCCCGTTATCTCTGCAAGGATCCGACAACCATTTCAAAGGAAATCCTTCGGCACAGAAGA